>CAZNWW010000493.1:0-3756 GCA_964576155.1 uncultured Myxococcales bacterium
CGGTGGAGGGAACGCTGCGGGAGGCCCGGGACAGGGGGACGCGGGCGGCGGGGGCGGTGGCTCCGGGGTCGGCGGCGCCGGTGGTTCATTGAACGGGCATGGTGGCGACGGCGGCAGCGGCGGCGGCGGCGGCGGCGGAATGTACTGCGGCGGCGGCGGCGGCGGCTACGGCGGCGGCGGCGGCGGTGGCGGCACCTGGCAAGGGGGTAACCCCAATTTCAAGACCTCCGGCGGAGGCGGCGGAGGGGGATACCTCAATGAACTGCTCACCGATGACGGAAGCGCCAGCGGCGTTCACGAGGACACGCCGGAGGCGCGGATCGTGATGTACTGAAAGACTCATCTGATAGGATCTTCTGAACGACTCTGCGGAAGACGCCTCGCAGAACCTCCCGCCCGAAATGAATCGCCGTACCGGAGCGTTTTTCCTTGACGGTGTATCCCAGATCAAACGACGGCAGGAATGTCTCCAGGATCAGGCAGGAGACTGGGGCTGGCAGGTCGTGGAGCAATGCGCGAGCGGCCTGTGCATGGGCGGAATATGCATCGGCGCCTGTGACTCAGACCTCAAGCTCAACACCTACCTGGGGTGCAACTACTACACCGTCGACCTGGACAACATCGAGGGGGGGATGACGGAACCCGTGGGCGTGGTGGTCAGCGCGCCTGAGGACGGCCTCGCCGCGGAGATCGAGGTCCTCAACCTCGAGAGGGCCAGTACATGTGCGTCCAGACCTGCACCTCGGCCTGCACCGGAAAGGAATGCGGCTCCAACGGCTGCGACGGCTCCTGCGGCGACTGCTTGTTTTACGAGCCGTGCGCGAAGAACCTCATTGTCTCTGGTCCCACGGATCCTGACTTGAGGAGGCCCTTGCGCGGTCCTCAGCGCGTCTCGGGGGGGCAGTTGCCCAGGCCGCCGTGGGTTGTTGGCGCCGCACCGACGAGCTGGTCGGCCAGGTGTCCGCTGCGCTCCACGACGAATGATTGGAGTCCGAAGGGGCCGCCATCGGTGCAGTCGGCCAGCGCGGCCTCGAACGCGTCGACGCTCTGGAAGTAGACCCCCTCCTCCAGCTTCGGCCGGATGATGTCGGCCGCGGCCTCCTTCCACAGGGCAAAGGTGGCGGGCTCGAAGCCCCCGGAGAGAAGGGCCTCGATGTACCCCCGGTACTTGCCGGCGTACTCGGGGACCGCCAGCAACTTATCCAGGACCGGTCGGTCGGCCAGGGGGCCGCAGGTGGGCTCGTCCATTGCGAAGTCCAGGAGCGCGTCGGGACCGCAGCCGCAGTCGTGGGCTCCGAAGGCCTCGTCCGCGTCCCAGGGGACGAGGGAGAAGACCCCGTCCTCCTCGTACAGGTAGTAGTTCGCGCCGGTGCCGTTGTAGCTGTCCAGGTTCGTGAGCACGGTGTTCCAGGCCAGGTAGCGGAGCGTGTCGTTGATTCGCAGCACCGAGGGCCAGGTCTCGGGCGGGCCGTGGTTCAGGGCCTCGATGAACGTGAGCAGCGCCCCGTGGTCCGCGGTCCCCTGGTTGGTCTTCAGGTCGAAGCCGGGGTAGTCCCCGAAGGTCGGGCCCAGGTCCGCCAGGGCTCCGGCCGGGGACTCGGCTTCGTACAGGTCGCCCTTGTCGTCTCCGAAGTTCTCCTCCAGGAACACGTCGTCGTCCACGGGCTCCACCATCAGGTAGACGCCCAGGTGCTGCCCGGCCACGGTGAGGTCCACGAAGGCCGAGCGGGGCGCGGGGAGCCCCAGGCTGCGCGCCAGGCGGAACGCCAGGTGCTCACGCAGGAGCGACGGGTCGCCCCAGCCGTTGTTGAGGACCACCTTCCCGAACCCGCAGAGCTTCTGGCCCGCGACGTACTTGTTGAAGTCCACCTTGAACGCGAACCGGTTCGTGCCGCCGGCCGCGATCTCGGTGATGGCGCTCCCGCCTTTGATCCGGATGGCGACCTTCGCTATCTCAATCGTGTCGAAGCGGAAGTCTCCCATGAAGTACGTCTCGGCCTCGGGGGCAGCGAGCATGGCCTCCCAGGCCCCGCTGTCCAGGACCAACTCCACCGGTATCACCCGGTCCCAGAGGAAGGGGTCGTAGCAGGTGTATGGGTTGATGTTCAGGTCCTCGTTGGCCCCGCCCACGGTAGGGCGGCAGAGCCGCCAGACCGGGTCCCCGTCCGGCAGGCGGCAGAGGCTGGTGCCCAGCGGGGGGCCCTGCCCGTGCCAGTCGACCCGGTCCACGAGCTGGCCGTCGCTGGCGAGGAGGAGGCTGTCGTTACTGCCCAGCTTGAACGGCACATGCGGAGAGGGGGTCCAATCGCCCACGGCGATGGCCTCCACCGTGAACAGGTCCCCCGGCTCCAGCCACACGTCCGGGAGGGGCTCGAGGAAATGGGATGGGTTTCCGTCCACGACCGAGAAGTCCGCCAGGTGGACCGCCTCGTCCCCCGCCGCGATCAGTTCGAACCAGTCGGGCCCTCCGCCGGGGTCCTTTGTGAGCACCTCGTTGAACAGGAGCGGCGGCGACTGATCGGGGGGCAGATCGGGGATCGAGAGGTCGAGGGGCGGGGCCCAGGTCTCGGAGACCTCATCTCCGCCGCGGAGATCCGTGACCGGTACGAACCCGTCGGGCCCGGCGTCCGGGACGGAGCGGGTGTCGATGTCCGGGTTCGGGCCGGTGTCCTGGCCGATGCCCGGGAGGTCCCCGCCCCGACCGGGGTCGCAGGCGAACAGCAACAGGACAAGCAGGACAAGCGAGCCTCGGCTCATGGATAACTCCTGAAGGTGGCTGGATGAGTATAGCCCGTCTCGTCCTGCAGAACAATTCACAGAACCTCCCAGGGGAGCCCCGGAGGGAGGGCTGCCGCTCGACGGAAGGCTGATGAACATGTAGTATCCAGACACGACTTGCTGGAACACAAAGGGAACAGTTGCCCCTTTGCGAGGAGTAAGCATGCGCTTGGTTCATCTCGTTGTCATACTGAGTTCGCTGTCCCTTGGTGGCGTCGAGTGCTCGTCGGGAGGCGGCAGCGCGGACATCGGTACGGGATTTTCCGACCTGGCGGATGGCCACGTCGGGGCAGATTTAGATCGGTCTGAGACCCTTGACGATGAGAATGGCGCCCAGGATGCCGAGGTTGAAGACCATGTGGTGCCTGACGGTGTGACTGACGCTTCGCACATCGACGCGGGTGATGCGGTGCAAGACTCCTTCGTGGATGCGTCTGACGTGGTGACCGATCTTCCGCCTGTAGAGGATGGGACGGATGTCGAGGACGCCTCCCCGCCCGAAGAGCCAGCCCCGGCCCTGAACGAAATCGGCTGCTACGGCGACGAATTCATCGAGCTGGTCAATGGTGCTCAGGAGGCACCCGCTGATCTCTCCGGACATATCCTGTCCGATGGGGAGGGGCCAGCTCACAACTACGTCCTTCCCGCCGGTACCATGGTCCCTCCTCAAGGTCGGCTTGTCATCGCGGAGAAGTCCGACGGGACGGTCGGTTTCCCCTTTGGGATCCAATGTGGTGGCGATACCGTTGCGCTCCTTGACCTCGACGGCGAAGTGGTGGACTCGGTCGAGTTGCCCCTGATCATGAAGGGCAACACCTGTTCACGGCTTCCGGACGGAAGCGGACCCTGGGAGGAGTCCCTGGCCACACCGGGCGAAGTGAACCAGCCTAAGCCGGACATCGAAGGAATCCTGTTCGACCCCACCCAGGTCATTTCCATCGCGCTGGAGCTGCCCGAAGCTTCGATGGCCGCTTTGTG
>CAZNWW010000494.1:0-3752 GCA_964576155.1 uncultured Myxococcales bacterium
GCAGGATCAGCACCTCCCGGAAATCCGCCGGTAGCTGCTGGAGCCCCGCGGCGAGGACGTCCTGGAGTTCCCGCGCCCGGGCCAGGGCCTCCGGGGACTCGGGCCGGGAACCCACGGGGCTGAAATCCGGCTGCTCGATCGCGTCGTCAAAGCTCGACTGGCGCCGGGACGCCCGGCGTTCTTTATAGCGTATGTGGTTCTTGCAGAGGTTGAGCGCAATACGAAAGAGCCAGGTCTTGAGTGAACAATCTCCCCGGAACTTGTCGATGAATCGGAACGCGGCCAGGAAGACCTCCTGGCCCAGGTCCATGGCCTCGTCCCGGTTCCCGAGCATGCGGGCCAGATAACGGACCACCGCGTCCTGGTTCTCGACGACCAGGCGGTCGAAGGCCCTCTCGTCGCGGCGCTTCAACTGCCTGAGGTAGACGGGATCTGGTCGGGCCACTTCTCCTCCCGGGGCGGTCCTTGGGCCGAAACGACGATAGCAGAGGGGTCACGATTGAACAACTCCCCCCGCGAACCGTCTGGGGCCGCTCCGTCCAAACGGTGAACCCAGGGTTCACTTGACAATCAGGAGGTTGCTCCTATAATTTGCGTCGAATGCCAGGGATGGAAACTGACAAGTCAAGGGCTTTTAACGATTTTGAGGCGCCGCGGCGCCAACAACAGGAGGAAAGAATGAAGAAGTTTCTGAGTATCTTTGCGGTGATGATCCTGGGCACGGCCTTCATGGCCTGTGACTTCGGCGGCGACGATGATGACTCCAGCGGCGGTGAGCCCGACGCGGGCTACACCGAGGACGACACCTACTACGAGGAAGACACCAGCGGCGGCGGCTACGAGAACGACTGGGAGCTGGTCCTGATCATCGACGCGGAGGAGAACACCGTCGACACCTGCAACGCGGGCAACCCTGGCGCGGACATCGACGCGGTCGAGATCTACCGTGACGGCGAAATCCACGGCTGGGGCCAGAGCGTCGAGGCCGTAGATCATAACTTCGCCACGCCCTGTGACGACAACGACAAGGACGATCCGGATGAGATGGTCGGCCAGGCAGACGGCCACGCCAGCTCCGACCAGGGCTTCTCCGGCTACTTCTCCCTCAATGGCCGCATGGCGTACCTGCTCATGTCGGAAATCATGGAGAACGGCGACGAGCTGGTGATCTACGAGATGTTCAACGCGGAAAACCCCGACGCGACCATCGAGGACTACCAGGTCTACCTCGGCTACTACACCAACGACGGCGACATGACCTTCACCGACGAAGCCTTCACCGACTGGAACACCGGCACCGTGCTCAACACCATCACCGACCTCTGGTAGCCAGCCTCTTGCAGGCGCCTTCGGGCGCCTGATCCGGTCCTTCATTCCGCATCACTGACGTCTCTGCACGGGGTCCTCCCCCCTCCGCTGCCTGCGGCAGCACCTCCCCCAACAAGGGGGGAGGGAATTTTCCGTGCACCAACTACGTGTGTTGCGGTCGAGGGTGCAGCAACCAACATTCGGATGAGCAACGTGAACCCTCCCCCCTTGTTGGGGGAGTTGGCCGGAGCCGAGCGCAGCGAGGTGGAGGTCGGAGGGGGGAGGACCCCGTGCAGAGAGATCTACGGCCCGAGGATCACCCCCAGCCGCTCGACCTCCGCCTCGATCTCCTCCCCCTCCTGCTCATACCAATCGGGCACCCAGCGGGGCTTTCGGCTCGGGAACGCGTCCACGGTGAGGTAGACTACCCGAACGGAGATCGGGTGCCTCAGCTTCACCGCGGTGGGCGTCTCCCTGGTCAGGGCCCGGCGCACTCGGGTCCAGGTCCAGCCCTGGTCCCGTGCGAGAATATGCGCGGCCAGCTCCAGGGCATCTTCAACGCGCACACAGCCGTGGGAATAGAGCCTGCGAGATTTTTTGAAAAGTCGCTTCGAGGGGGTGTCGTGGAGGTAGACCCCGTAAGGATTGGGAAAGAGAAACTTCACCCGACCCAGCGAGTTCCCCGGGCCTGGGTCCTGGATCAGGAGCTCCCGGCCCCCGCCGTAGGTTTTGATACGGAACCCGTGGGTCTCGTACCAGTCGGGCTCGTCGATGAGCTTGGGGTCATACTCCTTCTCCTTGATCGACTCTGGCACCAGCCACGTGGGGTTGAGGACCACCCGATCGATCATGGAGGCCAGCTCCGGGGTCCTGCGCGGGTATCCCCGGCGCCGGGTCTTGGGATCCCAGGCCTTCTTGAGGTTCCCGAGCACCACCCGAAGGGTCCGCCAGAGGTGCCCGTCCAGATAGACCGCCGCCACGGCTGCGGGCGCCTGGACCAGGATGACGTCCCCGGGCACCGGCCCGACCGCTGCCGCGATACGGCGCAACCCCCTCCGGATCCGGGCGAGCTTTCGCACTGCGGGCTCGTTCAGGCGCTGCAACGTGTCCCGGTCCATTCGCCGCCGCTCCCTGAGCCCGTGATCCACCTGGAAGCGTCCCAACGCGTTAGCGATGAACGCGTCGAAGAGCACCTCGCCGTCCTTCCGGGCCGGGATCCGACCATCGGGGATGTAGCCCTCCGCTCCGAGGCGGACGTTGAGCGCCTCCACCAGGGGGCCCCGCTGTCCCTTCTTCAGCTCCGCTGCGGCCTTGGATATGGGCGCCCAGCCCCCGCGACGGACGGATTTTAGGTAGAACGCGTGCGCGTCCCTGAGGGCCTGGTAGGAGAGGATGTCCGGCTCCAACCGCAGCCAGAACTCCTCAGGACTCCTGAGCAGGGACCAGAGCGCATCGGGCACCGGCGGGCGCAGGAGGCGCGCCGGGCCGAGGAGCTGTCCCGCCAGCGCTACGCACGTCTCCAGGGCTGCGACCCGCGCGGCGCCGGCCGCGGAGCGCCAGCCCCGCCCCGCGGCGGCGAGGCGCCGAACCACCTCCAGAGAGGGCGACGCGTCGCGCTCCAGGCAGGCCACCAGGTCGGTCAGATCTCGAATCCGTCCGGGCCGTCGACAGACGCTCGAAAAAACCTGCAAGTCGTCGGAGGCTGCGCGCCAGGCGCTCCGCGCGGCCAGGCAGTCCGCTACGGCCTCCGCCACCCCGCCGATCCCCGCCGCGTCCGGGTCGAGGCCCCGCTCGAGCCCCGCCCCGAGGACATCCCGCTGGGCCTCCATGCAGGACCACAGGAAGGGCCCCCCACCCTCCAGGCGCGCCGCCACGGTCCGCAGCAGGGGCCCTGTCGGGGGTTCAGCAGCCAGGGCGCTCGGGGGCAAGAGCGGCTGGGCCTGGAACGCGTGGTCCAGGACCAGGCCGACGATCCACTCGCGGGTGGTGGTGTTCAGGGGGGCGTCGAGGGGGGGCGGGGACGGGGGGAGAGGGGAGGCGGAGCAGGCTGCAACCAGAACAATGAGGAGGGCCGGGAAGACGTCATCCCGAGCGGAGCCGAGGGATCTCAGGCGCATCTCTCGGGTGCGGACTGACCCCGCGGCGTGCTGACCAGCAACACCTGAGGTCCTTCGACTCCGCTGCGCTTCGCTCAGGATGACAATTCTCCAACGTCTATTCAGCAGGCTTCTCTGCAGGCTTCTCTGCGGGCTTCTCTGCAGGCTTCTCTGCAGGCTTCTCTGCGGGCTTCTCTGCAGGCTTCTCTGCGGGCTCTTCGGCAGGCTTCTCTTCCGCCGGCTTCTCCTCCGCCGCCGGCCTCTCCTCTTCCGCCGGCTTCTCTTCAACGATCTCCTCCGCAGGCGCCTCCTCGACCGTCACCGGCGCGGCGTCAACCTTCGACGGCT
>CAZNWW010000495.1:0-3749 GCA_964576155.1 uncultured Myxococcales bacterium
TAATCCCGCACCACGGCCTCGAGCCCGGCGATGGTGAGCTTGTCCGGGCGCAGGGCCCGGGCCAATGGGTGCCTCCGGAGCCGCTCGATGATATCGGGGCGCCCCACGAGGACCCCGGCCTGGGGTCCGCCCAGGAGCTTGTCCCCGGAGAAGGATACGAGATCTATCCCGCTGGCCAGGACCTCCTGTACGGTGTCGACGCCGTTCACGCCGTGGGGCCGGAGGTCCACCAGACAGCCGCTCCCCAGGTCCTCGTAGACCGGGAGGTCCCGGTTCCGACCCAGCGCGACCAGCTCCTCCCGCGACACCCCGGCGGTGAACCCCTCGATGGTGAAATTGGAGCGGTGCGCGATCATCAGGAGCCCGGCCTCGGACCCCGCGGCTGCCTCGAAGTCCTTCAGGTGGGTCCGGTTGGTGGTGCCCACCTCCCGCAGCCTCGCGCCCCCTGCCGCCATCACGGCGGGGATCCTGAAGGATCCGCCGATCTCGATGAGCTCTCCCCGGGAGATCACGACCTCCCGCCCCCGGGCCAGCGCGGTCAACGCGAGGAGCACCGCGGACGCGTTGTTGTTGACCACCAGCGCGGCCTCCGCGCCGGCCACCCGGGCGAAGGCCACCTCCAGGTGGCTGAACCGCGAACCCCGCTCCCCCCCGGCCAGATCGTATTCCAGATTGGAGTACCCGGCGGCGTCGCCCCGCATCGCGTCCAGAACGGTCTCGCCCAGCGGAGCGCGTCCGAGGTTCGTGTGGATGATCACTCCGGTGGCGTTCACCACCCCCACGAGACTCGGCGCCAGCTCAGTCCGTACCCGGGCAAGCACCAGCTCCGCCAACGCGCCGGGATCGAACACCGACTTTCCACCGTCCGCGACCAGCCCCGGCAGCGGCCGGCCGGCCGCCACGTCCGCCCGCAGCCCGTCCACCACGGCCCGGGCCGCGGCCACCACCAACTCGTGATCCGGTACGGTCGCTTGCAGCGCCGGCTCCGCCAGGTCCCTGTACACCGCGGGGATACACCGAAATTGTTCATTCTTGTCGATCATATCTGGGCCCCAGGTCAGTCAGGGCAAGTCTAGATCAGGGGATCGCCGAGGGCAACGTCTCCTGTGGGAGGGGCTTCAGCCCCGAAAGGCCGCTGGCTCGACCAGCGTGATGCTGACCCGCCTGCCGCTATAACGCCTCGAATCCTCATGCAAACTTGACACACCGAACATTGCAATGTATTGTTTCTTTCAGATGGAGGACTTTGCAATGTCGCTACAACAGATCGCGCTCGATTTCAACCCGTGGTGGATACGATCCGACGAGCAGCGGCAACGTATTGAAGGCCGCAGCCAACCCAACCAAATCGCTACTCCAGCGTTTCGTCGGTCACTACAACCGCTTCTACTACAGAAGCTCGTCGATATCAGCAACCGACGCGCTATCGTTCTTCGAGGTGCCAGGCAGGTGGGGAAAACAGTAATTCTTCGCCAGATAGCGGAGGACCTGCTGCCGAAGCTTTCCTCCCCATATCAACTGGTCTATTTCGACTTCTCTGACGACCGCCTGGGACGTTCAGCGGTTCACCCGAGGGATGTCGTCGCTCTCGCCGAAGAACTCGCTCCACCCGACAAGCAGATCTACTTCTTGTTTGACGAAGCACAGTATGTGCCGGGGTGGGATCGTTACCTGAAGCAGGCCGTCGATCGCTGGAAGGAGCCCGCACCACATCGATTCATCGTGACGGGCTCAGCTTCGCTGGCCCTCGTTCGCGGCGGCGCTGAGTCCGGACTCGGACGATGGGACGAGTTCCTGCTGGAGCCATGTCCCTTCAGAGAATTCCTGGCCCTGCGCGGTCGTAGCGGTGAATCCCCGGAGGACGTCCTTGACCGCGAACCTCAGGCATTTGAACTCTATCTCAACATTGGAGGATTCCCGGGGTATAGCCGTCATCAGGCGACGCAGATCCCATTTATCCGCTCAAGGCTACGGCATGACATCGTGGATAAGGCGGTGATGCGCGATCTCTTCGAACGCGGCAAGGACCTACGCCAAATACGACGTCTGCTCGTCTACATATTGGAGGCCTCCGGTCTGCAACTGGATCCTCGTAAATGCGCTAACGATCTCGGAGCGGACAAGAGGAGCGTCACCGGCTGGGTGGAGCAATTGAAAAATGCCTCCTTGCTCAGAGAACTGCCACAAAAGACGCGGAGCCCACGGCAAACATTGCGGTCCAGATCGAAGCTCTACGCGGTTGACCATGGCCTCGTTGTAGCATTTTCGCCAGAGGCAGTTCCTCTTTCAGATCCAACGACGAACGGCGCCGTGCATGAGACTGCAGTTTACCGCCACTTACGGAGCCTTGAGGACGCGACGATCTCATTCATCCGCCGGGACGATAACCATGAGATCGACTTTCTCGTCGAGAGGGGTCGTCACCGCATTGCCGTCGAAGTCACGACAAGCAGCGTTCCGAAAGCGAGAAAGATCGAGCGCCTCACCGCCGAGGCCGATCGCGTCGGGGCGACAAAAACCGTCCTTGTCCATCCACGCCTAACCCCTCACCGGGGGGGAGACGTCACGTACATCCCGACCCGTCAATTCCTCATGGACCCAGACCAAATCCTGGAGGACGGAGATGAATGACCCAATCCCGATCGATCAGCGAGAAGGACAGAGATTGGGGTTCAAGGGAAAAGACGCTCTTCGAAGCCGCATGAAGATCGCCCGAGAGATCGTGGGGATGTTGAACGAGGACGGTGGCGAGGTCTGGATTGGAATCTCAGAGCGGCCGGACCAGTTCAACGCAGCGATCGAGCCGATCGAAGACATCGACCGAGAGATCGAGCGACTGTTGGACGGGTTGCTGGATCTCATCGAACCAACACCGTTGTCGGTAGAGATCAGCATCTCGAGCCGAGGAACCCAGGAGAGCGCCGTTATCCAGATCGAAGTCCGACCGGACACGAACCGGAAACCTTACGCTTTTCTGTCCCAGGGGGGCCGCCATTTCGTTAGGAGGATCGGTGCCAGAAATGTGCCGCTGTCTCGTCTGGAATTGGAGCAGATGTTTGCTGCAGGCCGAGAGACGTCACAACCCCCACCAAACTGGGAGACAGCTGCGAAAGCACTGCTCAAGGACAGAGCCTCCTTCATCACACAGGAACCCAGCAGCCTCTGGCTCCGCATATTACCGACAGCAGATGTACAATTCGTAGAGACCGGAAGGGACAAACTGGTGGACCTTCTGAGAAACCCGGTCCTCACGAAGAACCGAAGCATGGGCTGGAACTTCACCAGTCAGTTCTATCAACCAGAAATCAGCCAAGATGCAATATCCACAAGGCGCGGAGTCATGACGGACCTTTGGGTCCGATACAGAGATGGCGAGGTCCGCTTTCGGGTGGACCTCACCGAGCTTTCTTGGGCTAGTCGAATCGGCGGCGGTTGGCCTAATGGAACTGATCCCGATCGAACTTTCTATTCGTGCTCGTTGATCGAGTATCCAACTTCAGTCTTCCGACTGGCCGCTGAGATCTTCCGCGACGAATGCATCTTCCTGCCGGCGGTTGAGGACGAAACGCCCTTCCTCGTCGACTTCTTCATAACCGGCCTCGACGGTTGGCGACTCCGACCGCATGACCCCGAGAACCCAACCTATGCGCTCACCGACCCACGCCAGTACACTGCAGGCTCGGTCCTAGCGCTGGAGAACCCGCTCCGAATCGTGGCAGGAGACCTTCTGGAGAACCCCGACAGGCAGG
>CAZNWW010000496.1:0-3256 GCA_964576155.1 uncultured Myxococcales bacterium
CGCGAGGCGATCTCCCCCGCCGGAACGTGGCGCATCGAGGCGCGAATCACCGCGCTCTCCGAGGGCGGCAGGCCCGGTCTCTACAAGGAATTCCTGCTGCGTTACGGCGCCTGATATCTGGGGGGTAACCCCTTTTTACACACCGAGTCAAAACCGTTTGCGCAGTGGGTCATCCTATGCTAACGATGTCGCTATGACACGTTGCGCAATACGATGCGAACCCCATCACAATCAGCCTGTTCGATACATGCCTTCCAAGGAGGAGCCATGAGCAGAAGAGTCAAGAAGGTCGCGGTTCTCGGTGCCGGCGTAATGGGCAGCGGCATCGCGGCACACTTCGCCAACGCGGGGGTGCCGGTCCTGCTGCTCGACATCGTCCCACCCTTCCTGAGTGAAGAGGACAAGAAGATACCCGCGAAGCGGAACATGTTCGCAGCCGGGGCCATGAAGAAGGCCCCGAAGGCGAAGCCGATCTCCGCGTTCTACAAGAAGTCTTCTGCCGAGCTCGTCGAGGTAGGAATCTTCGACGACGATCTGGCCAAGGTCAAGGACTGCGACTGGATCATCGAGGTGGTCAAGGAGGACCTGGCGATCAAGCAGGCCCTTTTCGCGAAGATCGATGAGCTGACCGGGCCCGAGACGACCATCACGTCGAACACCTCGGGTCTCGCTATCAAGGACATGATCGCAGGGCGCAGCGAGAAGTTCCGCAAGAACTTCTTCGTCACCCACTTCTTCAACCCCGTCCGCGTCATGAAGCTCCTGGAGCTCGTGGTCGGCGAGGAGACCGACCCGGCCATCGTGGAGATGGTCGCAGACTTCGGCGAGCATTACCTCGGCAAGGGGATCGTCTACGGCAAGGACACCCCCAACTTCATCGGCAACCGCCTGGGTATCCACGGCATGATGGTGGCGATCCAGGAGATGATGGAGATGGGCCTCACGGTCGAGGACATCGACTCCGTGGCGGGCGTCCCCATGGGTCGCCCGCGCAGCGCGGCCTTCAGGACCGTCGACATGGTGGGCCTGGATACCTTCGCGAGCGTCTCGAACACGGTCTACGAAGGCTGCCCCGACGATGAAGATCGGGAGGTCTTCAAGGTCCCCGCGTTCATCACGAAGATGATCGAGAACGGCTGGCTCGGCAACAAGTCCAAGGGCGGCTTCTACAAGAAGGGCAAGGACGAGTCAGGGAAGCGCACCTTCCTGGCCCTGGATTACGACACCGTCGAGTACCGCCCTGCGGATCGCCCCAAGTGGGCCTCGGTGAAGGCCACAAAGGGGATCGAAGAGACCGGGCCGCGGATCAAGAAGCTCCTCGAGGGCGATGACAAGATCGCTCAGTTCGGTTGGAAGGTCACCGCTCGTTCCCTCATCTATGCAATCACCCGCCTCGGCGAGATCTCGGACGACGTGGTCAACATGGACCGCGCGATGAAGTGGGGCTACAACTGGGAGCTCGGCCCCTTCGAGGTCTGGGACGCGATCGGGGTCAAGGAATCCATCGAGCGCATGAAGGCCGACGGGTACACCGTCCCCGCGAAGCTCGACCCCCTCTTTGAGAAGGGCGACGGAGTCTTCTACAAGGAGATCGACGGGGTTCGCAACTACTTCGACTTCGTCACCGAGGCATATACGCCGGTGCCCTGGAGCGAGAAGTGGCTCACCCTGGATAGCTACCGCAAGACCGGCAACGTGGTCGAGACCAACAGCTCTGCCAGCCTGCACAACCTCGGTGACGGCATCCTCGGTCTCGAAATGCACACGAAGATGAACGCGGTCGACGACGACATGATCCGCATGATGTGGGAAGGCCTCGACAAGCTGGAGTCGCCCGAGTGGAACGGGATGGTCATCTACAACGAGGGCCCGAACTTCTCCGTCGGCGCGAACCTGCTGCTCATCAACATGTACGCGAATCAGAAGAAGTTCGACGACATCGAGATGATCGTCGACCACTTCCAGCGGGTGAACACCGCGCTGCACCGGGCGCCGAAGCCCGTGGTCGCGGCGCCTCACCAGATGTCCCTGGGCGGCGGCTGCGAGATCTGCCTGGGCGCATCACACATCCTGGCGCACGCCGAATGGTATGTCGGCCTCGTCGAGGTCGCCGTGGGCCTTATCCCCGGCGGCGGCGGGTGCAAGGAGATGCTGGTGCGCTGGCTGGACCAGAACCCGCCAGGTGTGGACGTGAGCAACTTGAAGTACCTGCAGAAGGCCTTCGAATTCATCGGGATGGCCAAGGTCGCGCTGGGCGCGGGCGAGGCCGAAGAGATGCGGATCCTTCGTCCGGGTCGGGATGGCTTCGTCACCAGTCGAGATCGCCAGCTCTACAATGCGAAGCACCTGGCCCTGGGACTCTACGAGGGTGGATACACCCCCGAGGCGCCGCGCATCCTGTCCGTCCCCGGACGGGACGGGATTGCCAACATCGACGTGGGTCTCCATTCTTTCGGTTTGGCCGGTTGGGTCTCCGAATGGGACACCCACATCGCCAAGAAGCTGACCTACGTGCTCTGCGGCGGCGATGTGGCGCCGGGCACCAAGGTGCACGAGGACAAGATCCTGGAGCTGGAGAAGGAGGCCTTCATGAGCCTCGTCGGCGAGCCTCTTACCAAGGCCCGCATCCAGCACATGCTCCTCAAGAACAAGCCCCTGCGGAACTAGGAGGGACGGAACATGAGAGAAGCTGTCATCGTCAATGCTGTGCGAACCACCGCAGGGCGCGCCAAGCGGGGTGCCTTGATCAACGTGCGCCCCGAGACCCTGGGCAAGATGGTGATCGAGGAGCTCCTCCGGCGAGTCCCGGAGGTCGATCCCAAGACCATCGACGACGTAAACATCGGCTGCGCGATGCCCGAAGGCCCCATGGGGATGAACCTCGGTCGCGTGGTCGCCCTCATGGCCGGTCTCCCGGACACGGTTTCCGGCCTCACCACCAACCGATTCTGCTCCTCGGGGCTCCAGACCATCGCGCAGGCGGCGCAGTCGGTGATGACCGGCTGGCAGGAGATCGTCATCGCGGGTGGAGTCGAGAGCATGACCTCCGTGCCCATGGGCGGGTTCAACTTCTCCGCCGATCCCTGGGCAGCGAAGAACATGGTCGACATCTACACCCCCATGGGGAACACCGCCGAGCTGGTGGCCGACAAGTACGGGATCACCCGCGAGGACCAGGACGTGTTCGCGTACGAGTCCCACATGAAGGCCGCCAAAGCCTGGAAGGACGGGAAGTTCGACGCGGAGACCATCAAGG
>CAZNWW010000496.1:3266-3745 GCA_964576155.1 uncultured Myxococcales bacterium
GGTCCCCTACGTGGACGCGGACGGAAACGAGAAGACCCTGGACATGGACGAGTGCGTCCGTCCCGACTCCACCGTAGCTGCCCTGGCCAAGCTGAAGCCGGTCTTCAAGCTGGGTGGTTCAGTGACTGCGGGGAACTCTTCCCCCATGAACGACGCTGCTTCTGTGGTGATGGTCATGTCCCTGGCGAAGGCAAGAGAGCTGGGGCTCGAGCCCTGGGCCTTCATTCGGAACTTCCAGGTCGAAGGCTGCGCGCCGGAGATCATGGGTATCGGGCCCGCTGTGGCGATCCCGAAGCTGTGGGAGCGCTCAGGAGTGGGTTGCGGGGACATCGACCTCTACGAGATCAACGAAGCCTTCGCGTGCCAGGCCAAGTACTGCCGTGACGTCCTCGAGCTGGATCCGGCCAAGGTCAACGTCAACGGCGGCGCGATCGCCCTGGGCCACCCCCTCGGCTGCACCGGCGCCAAGCTGACCACTT
>CAZNWW010000497.1:0-3726 GCA_964576155.1 uncultured Myxococcales bacterium
GAGGAGGTCCTGGTCGAGGTGGAGACCGCGAAGCTCAGGGGCCGGGGCGGCGGCGGCTTCGACGCCGGCCGCAAGTGGCGCTCCTGCGTGAACGCCGGGGGCGACGAGCGTTCCCTGGTGTGCAACGGCGACGAGGGCGACCCCGGCGCGTTCATGGACCGCACGATCATGGAGGGCGACCCCTACGGCGTCCTCGAGGGCATGGTCATCGCGGCCTACGCCATCCAGGCGAAGGCGGGCTTCATCTACGTGCGCCAGGAGTACCCGCTGGCGGTGCAGCACATCGAGGCCGCCTTGGCGAAGATGAGGGAGCTCGGCTTCCTCGGTGAAAAGATACTGGGGACGGAGTTCAGCTTTGATATCCGGATCGCCCGGGGCGGCGGCGCGTTCGTCTGCGGCGAATCGTCGGCCCTCATGCGCTCCATCGAGGGCAAGGTCGGCGAGCCCCGGGCCAAGTACATCCACGGCACAGCGAAGGGCCTCTACGACAAGCCCACCGTCCTGAACAACGTGGAGACCTTCGTCAACGTGCCCCTGATTATTGAGAACAGCGGCGCGTGGTTCGCGTCCACCGGCACTGCCCGCTCCAAGGGCACCAAGGCTTTTTCATTAGTGGGGAAGGTCCAGAACACGGGCTTGATAGAGGTCCCCATGGGGACAACCCTGAGGGAGATCATCTTCGAGATCGGCGGCGGCACGCCCAAGGGACGGACCTTCAAGGCGGTCCAGACCGGCGGACCCTCGGGGGGCTGCCTCCCGGATACCCACCTGGACGAGCCCGTGGACTTCGACACCCTGACGAAGGCCGGCTCCATGATGGGCTCCGGCGGCATGATCGTCATGGACGATCGGACCTGCATGGTCGACGTCGCCCGTTATTTTACTAATTTTCTCGTCGACGAGAGTTGCGGCAAGTGTGTTCCGTGTCGGGAGGGCCTCCAGCAGATGCTTCGGCTCCTGACGGACATCTGCCAGGGCAGGGGCTCCGCCCGGCACCTCGAGCAGATCGACGCGCTGACCCACGTGCTGGAGAAGGGGAGCCTCTGCGCGCTGGGCAAGAGCGCGGCCAACCCGGTGGTGAGCACCCTGAGGTACTTCCGCGAGGAGTACCTGGAGCACATCGACGAAAAGAAATGCAAGGCCGGTGTGTGCCGGGATCTCTGTCGCTTCGAGATAAGCGCAGAGGCCTGCACCGGCTGCACCCTCTGTAAGGCGGTCTGTCCGACGGACTGCATCTCCGGCGAGAAGAAGTCACCCCACGTGATCGACCAGGAGCGGTGCATCCGCTGCGGCTCCTGCTTCGACGCGTGCAACTTCGATGCGATCAAGATTCTGTAGGCGCGGTTAGGAGTGGCGATGAAGATCCTGATCAACGAACGGGCCGTGACGGCCTTCAAGGGCGAGCCGGTCCTCACCGCGGCGAGTAGGGCGGGCATCGAGATCCCGACCCTCTGTCACCACGAGGCGGTGGAAGACTCCGGCGCGTGCCGCCTGTGCATGGTGGAGATCCGTAAGGCAGGCTGGGACGAGGACTGGACCCAGCTGGTCACCGCGTGCCTCTTCCCCGTGGAGGAGGGCCTGGTGGTCCTCACGGATAGCCCCGAGGTGGTGCGGACCCGCAAGGAGATCCTCGAGCTCCTCCTGGCGCAAGCCCCGGACGCCGAGGCGGTGCGGGCCCTCGCGGCGGACCACGGCGTGGAGGTCTCACCCTACCCGCCGCAGGAGGATCCGGCCCTGCCGAATTGTATTCTCTGCGGACTCTGCACCCGGATCTGCCAGGAGCTCGTAACCGGCGCTATCGCCACCGCGGAGCGAGGCCCCGAGAAGATCGTGACCACCCCCTTCGGCGAGGCCACGGACATCTGCATCGGCTGCCTGGCCTGCGCGTCGTCGTGCCCCACCGGGGCGATCCCCGTGGAGGACACGGGCGTGTCCCGTTCGATCTGGGGCCGCAGCTTCGACACATTGCCCTGCACCGCCTGCGGCGCGCCCACCGCCACCGCAGAGCAGATCGACTGGCTGGCGGAGAAGACGGGCCGCGCCCCCGAGGACTTTGTGACCTGTGTCGCTTGCAAGACAAAGGCCACGGGCGAGGCCTACCACCGGATCAGCTGGTAGGGGAGGATATCGTGAAGCTCCTGCACATCCATCCCCAGAAATGCATCGGCTGCCGTACCTGCGAGATGACCTGCGCGTTCTCCCATCCTGTGGGCGGCGAGCTCGGCACCCACCGGATCCGGATTGCGTCGGACCCCCAGGGCCGGCCCGGATTCTCCAAGATAACCATCTGCCTGCAATGCGAGGACGCAGGCTGCGTCTCGGCCTGCCCGGCGAACGCGCTGTGGCGCGCTCCCGAGACCGGCGCTATCTACCACAAGGCCGAGCGCTGCATCCGCTGCCGCTCCTGCGTCTCAGGCTGCCCCTTCGGCAACATGCACTGGGAGTCCGCCACGGACTTCCCAGTGAAGTGCGACCTCTGCGGCGGCGATCCCAAATGCGCCAGGTTCTGCCCGTCCGGGGCGCTGGTCTACTCCTAGGAATTTCCGTGAACGTGCACGTAAACGTGAACGACGCCCCGGTCCAGCTCACCGCGACGGCGTCAGACAACGCCCCCATCGCCCTGGACTGGTTCCCGAAATGTCATCCTGAGCGACCGCAGGGAGCCGAAGGACCTCAGGTGGAGAACCCATGCCTGACCGAAGGCCTCGGCTCCGCTCGGGACGACAAAGCGCCGATCCTCCTCGTCCACGGCTACGCCCAGAACCGCTACACCTTCCACCACCCGACCCGGTCCATGGCCGCGCACCTCGCCGCGGGGGGCCGAGATGTCTTCGTGGTGGAGCTGCGCGGCCACGGCCGCAGCCGGGCCGAAGGCGCGCCCTGGCCCCGGGGGATCCGAGACTATCTTGATCTGGATCTCCCCGCAGCATTTTCACTAATTCGAGGCCACGTGGGTGCCGGGCGCGTCGTGGTGATCGGCCACAGCCTCGGCGGCCTCCTCGCCCAACTCTACGCCGGGACCCACCCCGATTCGGTAGCAGGGGTCTGTACGCTCTCGGCGCCATCCTGCCGCCTCGGCACGAGCCGCCTGTTTCGGTCCCCCGCGCTCCGGCGACTCGCCCGGTTCGCGCTGGCTATCCGGGATCGGGGCCTCTCAGGGATCACGCTGCGCATCCTCCCGAGCTTCCCGCTGGACCACCTCGGCGCGCTCTCCTTCGCAGCGGAGGAGCACCTCTGGGCCAGGCTCCCAGCAAGATTCCGCGAGGGTAGACGCAATCCTCTGATGCCGGTCCGGCCCTGGCGGGAGGGGAGCTTCGAGCCCGCGATGGAGCGGGACCGCTTCCGCAAGGGCTTCGATCGCACTGGGTTAGGCGTCGCCGTGGACATCCTGGAGTGGGGGACCCGGGGACGGATCCCCGGGGGTCCCGGCGAGGTCGACCTCCTGGACCGTCTCAGCGGGGTGGCCTGTCAGACCCTCCTGATCTCGAGCCCCGACGACGAGACGATCCGAGCGCGCTTCACCACCCAGCCCGACGACCTCCCAGCCGCGGACGTCACCGCCCGGGAGATCCCGGGCTTCGGCCACTGCGACCTTGTCCTCGGCATCGACGCCCCCGCGAAGGTCTGGTCTGTTATCGACGCCTGGCTCGCCACGCTCTGATCGTCATCCTGAGCACCTCAACCGGCGTTGCCGGTCGACTCCATGTTCAGAAACACAGCTCCTTC
>CAZNWW010000498.1:0-3725 GCA_964576155.1 uncultured Myxococcales bacterium
CAGGAGGCCGAGACCGCGGAGGGCTTCGAAGCGTTCCATGGCCGAGAGCCGCGCCGCGGTGGGTGCCTCGGGATCCAGAAGGACGGCCAAGGCCTGCAGGTCCTCCGAAGTATGGGGCGCGCCGTCGTCGATGATCTCGAGGCGTGCAGCTGAGAGATGCAAGGTCACCTCACCCGCACCCCGGCGGGCCGCATCCCTCACCAACTCCACAGGGTAGTGATGTGGTGAACGGAATGTATACGCGGCGCGTTTCCGAATCAGCGCCTCCACGTCTACGGAGAGAATGTCCCGACGGTCCGTCACTCCATCTCCTCCAGGATCCGACGCGCTGCGGCCCGGCGCAGCTGAGCAGCGCTCCGACCCGGGAGCGCGCTGCGGTGGGAGAGCCATTCCACCACGCGGTAGATGGCGAGGCCGGGTTGTTCGGCGTGGATACGCGCTGCCTCACGCAGGAACGGCGTGTCGGGATCCACTGCGACGAACCGTGGGGGCATGGCTTCCAGGTGTCCGAGCCGGCTCAGGTCCACGTCCCGCAGGCCACCGGGGCCGAGGTCCTCGGCGAGGAGGCAGCGGGTGCTAGTCTCACCGAGGCGGCCGAGGACCTGGTTCACGCCGGCCAGGAGGTGCGGTACTGGTCCATCGCCCTCGTCGGGGTTCGCCGGCGCGGCGCGCTGGATGGGATCCAGATCCACGGCGCCGGGGATGCGGTGTAGAAACGGCGCGAAGCCCGGATTGGAGCCGTCCAGGACAACGGCGCCTTTGCGTGGAGAGGCGGTCAAGGGATTATCCGGATGGCCGAAGAACAAGCGCCCACGATCTGCCAGGTGGACTGCCCGCTCCAGGGAGATCCGTGCGCCTCCGAGACGCGGCAGGAGGGGCGCAGTGGAGAAGCTGGCCACCCCCCACAGGTCTGGTCGAACGGACCAGGAGAGGGCCATGCGCCCCAGGACCCGGTCCATGGCTTCGGCGCTTCGCTCCCCCTCGAGGCGCCGCCAGGAGCGGCGCCGGTGGCGGCGCGTCAGGTGTACGCCGAGGAGCGTGACCGCCGCGAGTCCGGAGAGGAGGGCGATGATGAGGAGAATGGTGGTGAAGATGCCGTATGGCTGATTGGCATCTGGTTTTGTCGTTGTGTTCACTCGCTCAGCTCGCCTTGCGACAGTCCTAGGAGTTGGTCCTCCCCTCAGCGGAGGGGACGGAGCGAAGCGAACGGCCGAAGGCCGGAGGGGAGGCGATGCAGCAACGAACACCGGCCGCGGATAAGGCGGCACCGATCGCTCAGCGAGGGGTGGCGCCTCGACGATCTCAGCGTCTGGCAGCCTCCCCCGGGTATCCTCCGTCCCCGCCGCCAACGCAGCCGCCGGCGCTGACGCGTCCACCGCCTGCCAGCCTCCCATGTGGAACTCGGTCCAGGCATGGAGGCCGGGCCGCAGTCGGCCCCCGTCCCCGACGAAGCCGATGGCCAATCGGGCCGGGATTCTGAGGCGCCGCAGCGCGAGGACCGTCAGGCCGTTGATCACGTCGCAGTCCCCGGTGCCTCGATCGAGGACGCGGTGGACCCAGGGATCGTCGAGGGGGAGGGCCGGCCTCGGACCGCCCCCCTCCACGTAGCGCACCAGGTTTCGAGTGAGGCCGAGCGCGTGCTGCACCCGGGCCTCGGCCGGGAGGCTCTCGAGGTCGACCAGGGCGTCCTCCAGGGTCTCAGGAAGTTCTGCGTCGCCGAAGGTCAGCAGGCGGGCCCGTGCGGCCGCGCTCAATTCACTGGGACGAGGTGCGCAGCTGTAGGAGAGCAGGGCCCCTCCTGTGGGGACCTCCAGTACAAGCTCGTCATACCCGTTGAGTCCTGGGGGAGTAGCGGGCAGACGACCATCGACGCGCAGGGAGCCGCTGACCAGGCCCCAACCCGTGGGCATGGGCAACGGGACGAGCCCGCCGCGAGCCGAGGGGACCTGCACTCTCAGGCAGTCATTACCACAGTCCAAAGGCGGCGGGGTACCGCCGCCCGGGAATGGAGGGTTCCGAATGAACCCGCGCTGAGAGTCGAAGTCCTCGGCGGCCGACAGCCGGAACCAGGCGCGTCCGGGCGGGGTCCAGGTCAAGGGGAGGCGATCTCCTCCCGGGGACTCCTCGACCACCGCACCGCTGTACGATGAGAGGGCGTCTTGAAGGGTGGCGAGATCGTCCAGCGACTCCCTGGGTACTTGTGGGAGGCCCTGTGGGAGGCCCTTCAGGGCCGACTCTTGCTGTGGGAGGCCCTTCAGGGCCGACTCTTCCTGTGGGAAGCCCTTAAGGGTCTCCCACAGGAAGACCGCACCGAGTACCAGGGCCAGCACGACGACACCAGCCAGCACCGGCCCGCCCTGCCGGTACCGCAGCAGGTTCAGGAGCCGTCGGACGCGCGGGAACGCGCCGCGGCCGGGGAGACCGTCGAGCTGCTCCCGGACCAGGCGGCGGAGTGCCCTCGTCGCTTGGCGACGGAGGCGGTGGAGCGCCTTGTCGTCCAACACTGCGTTGCGATCCATTACCACACGGAGATCGTTGCCGTTGAGGACGAAGACCGGTGAGAGACCCGTCTCGAGGCCGGCCACGGATTGCACAGGGGGGGGGTTGTGGGAGAGCTCCTCCAGGAGCATGCCCTCCCAGACCGGGAGACCCCTGGCGTAGAGCTCCACCCGGGGCGCGTCAGCGAGTCCCACTGCGCCCTCGACCGCACCTTCCTGGAACCGCAGCTCCGTGGGTCCGCCGGCCCGTAAAGGCTCGTTGATCTCCACCCCGTCCAGGTCCACGGGCAGGACGGAGAAGATCCGGTCGTTCCGGCGGAGATACCGGCAGTATCGGTGGAGCGCGGCCCGGACCTCGTCCCGGAACGCGCCCGTATCGGACAGCATGGCGGGTCGGGCCAGGGTCACCCGGGTCCCCGGCGCGTTGAGATCACAGCCCGCCTCCTGGACCGACAGGTCGCCATCGAGCCGGAGGGCCCAGCCCTCGTTCCCTGCTCGGGACGCCACCTCGATGCGGTCCGGCTCGAAACCGAACACGGTCCAGAAGCCGATGCCGTACATCCCCGCGGACGAACGCTCGGACTCTTTGCTGGACGCGTAGAGTCGGAAGAGAAACTGCTCCGCATGTCGGCGGCTCATGCCGCGGCCGTCATCGGAGAAGACCAGGACCTCCCGCTCCTCATCCCGGCGGGCGGACACATGGATCCGCCCCGCCCCGGCGTCCCGGCTGTTCTGAGCGAGCTCCCGGAAGAAGAACCACGGGTCGTCCCCGTAGCTCTTCACTCCCTGGCGGGCCAGGCGCTTGAATTCGGACCCCCGCACGCTAGTCCACCGCCTCGAAGACCATGCCTGTACAGGAAGAGAGGTGGAGGACTGCTATGAGGGGCTGCCGGCGCATGGACCCAGTATAGCGAACCGCGCCTGAGACGCAGCAACCAATGCCATAGCCTCTGCGACCCGGAATCCAAGCCGGGAGCCCGTCGAAGACCCTTCGTAGCTCGAAGAGCGGAGTAGGGCGGCCAGGACTCCGACTCCGAGCATGGCGGCATCTGAGATCCCTCGGCTTTGCATGTTGAGGTGTTTGGAAACAACCGCACCCAAGGTCAAGCTTGCTATGGCGCGCTCTCGTCCCCCCTTGTTGGGGGAAGTGCCTGGAGGCGAGCGCAGCGAGTCGGAGGGCGATGGGGGCGGGACCCCGTGCAGAGAGTTCTCACACGGATCTCTGCA
>CAZNWW010000499.1:0-227 GCA_964576155.1 uncultured Myxococcales bacterium
CTGCGCCCTCGGCGAGCGATACTGCGACGGCCAGTATTGGAGCGAGTGCCTCGGTCAGGTGGTGGCCACCCCCGAGGCCTGCAACGAGATCGACGACGACTGCGACGGACAGACCGACGAGGGCGTGCTCTCCCCTTGCGGCGACTGCGATCCTTTGTGCGACACCCTCAAGGCGGGGCCGAACAGCGAGAACCCCTTCGAACCCACTATTGAGAACTCCGACGGCG
>CAZNWW010000499.1:237-3719 GCA_964576155.1 uncultured Myxococcales bacterium
TCCACGAAGCTCAACCTGGCGTTCATCTGGGTCGCCAACTCCGGGGAGGCCACGGTCTCCAAGCTGGACACGGATACCGGCGACGAGCTCGGTCGCTACCACGGCTGCGGGAGTCCGTCCCGGACTGCGGTGGACCTGTACGGAAACGCCTGGGTGGGGTGTCGCTCCGACGGCGGCGTGATGAAGATCGCCATCGACGAGGCCCTCTGCGAAGACTTGAACGGCAACGGCGTCATCGATACCTCAAAAGACGCCAATGAGGACGGGCATATACAGTCGAGCGAGATGCTCCCCTTCGGTCAGGACGAGTGCGTGATGTTCACCGTATATCCCGGCGGGAGCTGCGCGCGGGCCCTGGGGGTGGACGCTGAGAACCACGTGTGGGTGGGGATGTGGAGCGCGCAGAAGCTGCGGCGGCTCACCCCGGACACCGGCACCCAGGTCCAGGAGGTGAGCATCCCGGCCAACCCCTACGGACTCGTGCTCGATGGCGAAGGCGTGATCTGGGTGAGCGGCCGGGGGGGCACCAAGCTCGTTCGGGTCGACCCCAACGTCAACCCGCCCCAGGTCCAGTCCTGGACGCCCCCGTGCGGCAGCCTCTACGGTATCACCGTGGACATGAACGGGATGGTGTGGACCGGACACTACAGCGAGCACTGCATCACTCGCTTCAATCCGCAGAACAACCAGTTCAACGCCATCACCCAGAACCTGGGCGGCCATTGCCCCCGCGGGATGGCCGGCTCGACAGACGGCTACATGTACTCCGGGCTCGGCTGCGGCTCGTCCACACAGATCGCAAAAGTGGACATCAACACCCTCCAGGTCACCTTGCTGGATATCTCCCCGGGGGTCATGCCCATCGGCGTAGCCCTGGACTCGGGTGGATATGTCTGGGCGGTGAACTACTCCACCAGCAACGCCACCAAGATCGACCCCCATACCGGGGAGAAGTTCGGGCCGTACCAGGTGGGACAGAGTCCCTACACCTACTCGGATATGACCGGCTACGCGCTCCAGAACTTCACGGCGCCGCAAGGGTCGTACAGCACGGTCCTCGGCGGCTGGTCGGAGATCCGGGTGAAGTGGGAGTCCCTCTGGGTGAACGCGGAGATCCCTCAGGGGGCGAACATCATGGTCGAGGTCCGCACCGCCACGACCGAGGAGGCCCTCGAGGTCACGCCCTGGCAGGGCATGTTCGGTCCCTTCCCGCCTGACATCTTCCCCCTGGACCTCTCCATCCTCCCGGCGATGGACGGCAAGTACCTGGAGGTCCGCCTCTGGCTCTTCTCCGAGGACAAGGAAGCCACGCCCATCGTCAAGGAGATCCAGGCCCAATTCTCCACGGATGGCTGAGGAGAGTGACCATGAGACGATTCGTTGGAGCGGTGGTTGTTCTGGCTGTGTTGGCGCTGGCCGGGCCGGTGCTTGCGGGGGACAAGGTCGACGAGGGCTCTTGTACCTACAAGGGCTTCAAGCTCTATGGGAAGATCAAGGTGGTGGAGGCGTTCCCGGATCTGAAGGTCCAGATCGTCGACGCGTTCCCTGACCTCAAGGTCAAGATGGTCGAGGCCTTCCCGGACTCCTGCGGCAAGTGGAAGATGGTGGAGGCGTTCCCAGACCTGAAGATTCAGTTCGTCACCGCGTTCCCCGACATCAAGATCAAGTACGTGGAGGCGTTCCCGGGCGCGGACTGAGACCGTAGCGCTTGCGGAAGTCCGCCTCGTCCTCGTGGCGGACGCCCATCTTCTGTAGAACCTCCGAGATGACCTCCTCGTCGGATTCGCCGCCGAGATCATGGTGACGGGCTGCCTCCAGCAACCTCACCTCGAAGGGCAGGGTCTTGGGATCCGACGGCAGGTTCAACTCCATGCATTTCTGGGGGCAGTGGGTGACGCACACGCCGCAACCGTCGCAGGGTTCGGGATCGATCACAGAGAGGTAACCGGAACCGGCGACGATGTTCGTGTCCCATTGCTTCATGGCCTTCGCGCCCGAACAGCAGCATGAGCAGCAGTTGCAGATCGCATAGAACCGACCCATGGTGGCGTCCTTGAACCACGCGGCGTGGACCCGGCCCAGCTCGTGCTGCTCCTGGAGGAACCCCACGGCGCGTTCGGGGGTCATGACCCGGACGCCACCGAGATCCACGTCGCCGTCCCGCTCCAGTCGCTCCTGGTATTCCTCGTCGGACATCTCCCCGTCGCGGTGCTTCTCGATCGCAAAGCTCACGAAGGGCTCGCCCATGATCATACAGACTTTGCGAGGCTCGCAGGGGGTCCCGCCCTCCTCCTCCAGCGCATCCCGGCACGAACAGGAGAGGGCCGCGATCACAGTGTGTTCCCGGAGCACCATATCCCGGATCGTTGGGTAGGGGATCACCTGGTCCGAGATCTCGTGGAGGTCGATCCTGCCCTCGAACCGAACGATGTCCTCGGCCTCACGCTGGGTGATGACCTTGCTGTGGTAGTTGTTCTTGAGCCAGGTCTTGAGGGGCCGCGGGAGGACCGGGATGAGGTAGTTTCGGGCCACGTAGACGTACTGCTTGATCTACCGCAGGTAGATGTAGGCGTGGGCCGCCCGGATCACCGACGAGCCGGCGCGGTGCTCCGCGCTGAACAGCCGTTTCGTCGCCGGAGAGAAGATGCCCATCGCTTTGACCTCACTTTCTGCGTCGTTGTGGGAGGGGCTTCAGCCCCGACTCCGATAATCCACGCCCGTACGCGCTGAGGCGGCGTCGAGCATCTGAGCGGCGATACGGTTTGCGTCCCGGGTGATCTCCCGGAGGTCACCGGTGACCAGGCGACCCTGATCCACCACGACCTCGCCGTTGACGACGGTGTACGCGGTCCGCCCGGTGCCGAAGGAGAGGACCGGGGCTGCCGCAGGGTCGTGCAGCGCGCCGGCCAGGCCCACGTCGGTGAGGTCGAAGAGGGCCAGGTCCGCTGCCATCCCCGGCGCGATTCGTCCGATGTCGTCCCTTCCCAGGACCCTGGCGCCCTCGGCGGTAGCGAGGCGCAGGGCGTCGAGGACCGGCATGCGATCGACCCCGGTGCCGATGCGGTGCACCAACGTCGCCATCCGGATCTCCAGCAGCATGTTCGAGCAATCGTTGGATGCGCTGCCGTCGACAGCCAGGCCCACCGGGACCCCCCGCTCGAGCATCTCCGGCACCCGGGCGATGCCGGAGCCGAGGCGGAGGTTGGACGACGGGCAATGAGCCACGCCGGTTCCGGTCTCGGCCAGGAGGTCCAGCTCTGCATCTGTGAAGTGGATGCCGTGCGCGAACCAGACGTCGTCACCGACCCAGCCCAGGGACTCCATGAAGGCGAGGGGGCGCATCCCGACGTTCTGGAGGCAGTAGTCGTCCTCGTCCCGGGTCTCCGCCAGGTGGGTGTGCAGCCGGACGCCCTTCGAGCGGGCCAGGGCGGCTGTCTCCCGCATCTGGTCTGCGGTCACAGAGAAGGGCGAACACGGGGCCA
>CAZNWW010000500.1:0-3719 GCA_964576155.1 uncultured Myxococcales bacterium
CTCCATGGGGCGGCAGATCAGCCTGAGGCTGCGGACCCCGCTCTCCGCGGTGCCCTCCAGCCCCGTGAGGACGTGCCCCGGGGGACACTCCAGGGTGAAGCTCTCGCCGTCGGTGGAGCCGGCGACGCTGGTGAGACGTCGCTTGCCGCCCGGGCCGAGGGTTCGCGCCAGGACCGCCTTGAGCTGGTCCAGGTCCAGGCCGGCGAACCGGGTAGAGTTGTCCGAGATCGCCGCGCTGCGACAGGTCTCGCAGCCCCCGTCGCTGCCGCGGGCCACGCCGCCGGAGATCCAGGCGGATTCCACGGTACTCCGCATGAGCACGAGGCCGTCGTTGACCACCGTGAGCCAGAGCCCGGTGAGTTCCAGGGCCGGCGGGAACGCGCGGCGCTTGCCCAGCTCCACCACGAAGCGGCCGCCGTCTACCGCTACGTAGGTCTGCTCGCTCCAGAGCTCCGCGTCCCCGTCCTCGCTGCGTCGCAGGGAGAAGCGCATCCAGTAGATCCCGGACACGGGCTCGCCCTCTTCGGTGCGCAGGCTGCCCTCGTAGATGATCGTTCGTGGCGGAGCGGCCGCGCCGGGTCCGGCCCCGAGGGCCGTCCCGAGGACCAGGAGCGTCATCAAGATCGTCCGCATCGCCCACCTCCACGCCCCGCATTGTCCACGGCGGCCCTCGCGACCGCAAGCGCGTCGCGGGCTCGCAGGCGCCCGGGCCTGCGGTTGACACACCGCGCCGCAGGGATTACAAGTGATCCGCCAGCTGTTTCAATCCCTGGAGGTCGTCACCATGACACGTAACGCGTACCACATCTCCACTCTCGTCGGCGTCCTGATCCTGGCCCTCGTGGTTGGCGCTGTGCCGGGCTGCAAGGGCGGCGGAGAGGGCGAGAAGAAGACCGAGAAGAAGGTCGAGAAGAAGGTCGAAAAGGCTGCACAGCCTACGGAACCGGAGCAGCCTGCCGAGCCCGAGAAACCGACCGAGCCCGAGCGGCCCGAGCAACCCGCAGAGCCCGAGCAGCCCACGGAGCCCGAGAAGCCCGCGGAGCCCGAAAAGCCCACAGAGCCCGAGAAGCCTGCCGAGCCCGAGAAGCCGGCTGAGCCCACCCCGGCGGATCTGATCAAGGACGCCATGCCTGCCCTGGCCGCGCTGGACTTCAGCGGGGACGCCGTGTTCACAGGCCTCAAACAGATCGGCGTGATCTTCGAGAAGGCCCCGGACTCTCCGGAAGCTGAGCAGGCCCTGGTAGCGATCATGGATGCGAGGCTCGCCATACTTATGCACGGCGCTGCGGATCCGGCCTTCCTGTCCGTCCTTCAGCAGGCCGACGGCGGCGTCGAAGGGCTCGAATACCTCACCGCGCTCGAGTCGACGATGGCTAACCTCGAGGCCTTGGTGAACGTCGAGGACGAGGCCCTGGCCACAGCGCTCACCGAGCGCAAGGCGATCCTCGCCTACCTCAAGGCCGAGGCCGCCGTGGCCGCAGGCCAGGGCGCAGCGACGATGACCCTGCCCACGGCCTGGCTCCCCGCCGTCGAGGGCGCCGAGCTCGTCGAGGTGCTGGCGTTCACGCCCTCCGCCGCCGCGCCCGACGCCTTGTACGCGCATCTTGAGCGCAAGGACATGACCGGCGCGCTCGTCCGCTACATGATCCTCTCCCGGGTCGAGGCCGCCATGGCGACGCCCCTGCCCGACGGCCAGGTGGCCCGGTGGCGGGCCGTCGGCGCGCGGATCGGAGATCTCCTCTGCCCCGTGTGCTCCCTCCTGGAGCAGGTGCCGCTGCGCCACGTGGGCGAGGTGCTCTTCCACGATCCGAGCTTCGGCTTCTCCTGCAACGGCGAGATCGCCGAGGGCACGCCGGCTCCGGATCCCATCGTCGAGGCCCGCAAGAACTGTCTGGACCGCTACGGCCTGGCTCCCGAGGATGGGGGTCTCCTGACCCAGGACAACGCGTTGGCGTTGCGCCTCTTGACGTCCATGCCGCCCCTCCTCGCGGCGGATGCGCAGGGGACGCCCCTGGCCGCGGAGTATGACCGGGTCAAGGCCCTGATCGCCCAGAAGGGGACCAAGGTTCTCGGCCTGGCGCCGCCCTACTTCGCCCCCGCGGCGCCCGTGGAGGCCGCCAAGGACGCGACCGTCGAGACCGTCCTCGGTCTCCCGGCCTACGGCGCCGGCGGCGCTGACTGGGCCTATCAGCCCATGGGCTTCCTCACCGTGGACGAGACCGGGGTCCTGGACGGCCTCCGGCCGGACCTGACCCTGGGTGCGGTCCCCTTCGCGGCCGGCGACCGGGCCCGGAACGATCGCCTGCCCGGCGCGATGGTGATCACCGCCGCGGACATCGAGGCCGAGATGGACGCCAAGTACACGGAACTCGCGGGCGGCGAGGACAATTACAAAAAACTGAAAAAATCCGGCAAGTGGGAGCCGCCCACGGTGAAGCTCACCATCAAGGACGGGACCTGGGACATGCCCGACCTCTCCATCCCGACGGTGGTGAAGGAGTGCAAGGCCCTCTCGGGCAAGGTCGACCCCGTCGACGCGAAGGTCTTCCCGCATCTGGCGGGGAAGGGGATGCTCAACGCGGAGCGGGACGCGTGGGAGAAGGTCGAGGAGACCGTGGGCCGGGCGTCCATGGTCTACGTGGACGCGGAGTCCCCGTCCCTCCTGTTCCAGCGGGTCCTGGACTCGATGTTCGTCGCGGGCCGCCGTGACAACCGCCTGGCCAAGGGCGCCGGTCCCCTGGACTCGGTCCCCACCACCTACTTCACCGAGAAGGTCCTGCCCGACGAGGCCCTGGACACCACCTACAAGCGCCCCGTGCTGGTGTACGTGACCAAGGGCGGCCAGATCCGGTTCTACCCGCCCACGAACAAGACCCGAAAGGGCAAGATGACCAAAGGTCGGAGCCCCCGCCGCAAGAACACCAAGTGGCCCGGGAAGTACCGCAACCGCACGGACGACCGCATCCCGGATCCCCTCTGGAACCTGTTCATGGCGTACACCTCCGCCGGCAAGAAGGGCTGGGAGTCCGACGTCCAGGGCATTGCCAAGGCCATGAAGGAGAAGTGGGACAACGGGAACGTGTTCTACATCATGGCCGAAGAGGACGCCAAAGCAGGCACCGTCGCGGCGGTCGCCGACCTCCTGGCCTACCTGCCCGACGCGGCCATGCCCGCGCTGGACAAGGCCTACCCCGGCTACGAATGCGACGGAGTGAACGAGGCGAAGTCCTGTCCCACCAACGTGGTGGTCCTCTACCCCGACGTGGAGATCCCCTACCTCCCCGGCAAGAAGCGGATCAAGGAGGTGGAGCTCAACGTTTACTGTGACAAGAAGGACATCGAGAAAAAGATCGGCTCCAAGCGCGGCGCAATCAAGTTCTGTTACGACCCCGAGCTCCAGAAGAACGCCGGACTCAAGGGCAAGATCTCCTACAAGTTCACCATCGGCGCCGCGGGCAAAATCACCCAGCTCGACGTCACGGGGAACAGCCTGAAGAACGGCAAGGTCCTGGGCTGTGTGACGAAGCTGCTCAAGAAGATCCGCTTCCGCAAGCCCGTCGGCGGGCAGTGCATCGGGAAGAAGAGTCTGATGTTCAAGCCTTGAGAGGCGGCCGCTTCTTTTAGTCTCTGCACGGGCTCATCCCCCCTCCGTCGCCTACGGCGACACCTCCCCCAACAAGGGGGGAGGGTTCTCCTTGCTCAGCCAGATGTTGGTTGCT
>CAZNWW010000501.1:0-3710 GCA_964576155.1 uncultured Myxococcales bacterium
GGGTGATGACCACGTTGTAGGGGATCGTGTCTACTGCGAATGCGTCGTGCGCGTTGCCGTTGTCCCAGGCCACGTGGAAGTCGAGATCCTTTGACTCCATGTAGGCTGCCACCTTCTGGGGGTTGTCGCTGGTGACGATGAGGAACTCCACCTCGTCACCGGCCTCGCCCTTGATTGCGTGGAGATCCGGCAACTCTCGCTTGCAGGAGGGGCAGGTCGTGGAGAAGAAGGTCATCACGAGGGTCTTGCCCGAGAAGTCGGCGAGGCTGAGGGGCTTGCCGTCTCTGAGGCTGTGCACCTGGAAGTCAGGCGCGATACGCCCTTCCTCGAAGCGGTCGCCTCGCCGGATGATGCCCGTGGCGAGGAGCGCCGCGTAGATGACCGCGGCGATCAGGAGTGCATCGAAGCCGCGTTTGAGCAAGATGTGACGTTCCGGGAGCTTCATGGACCGCCTCCTTCGACAAGATGCAGGAGCCGCAGACCTGCGTCAAGGTTACCGCTATAATCACCCCTGTGTTTCTGATAGGTTATCTTGCGGCTTTCAAGCGGAGGGAAATGGCATGAAGGATGTGTTCATCGTAGCGCCGGTGCGGACGGCGATCGGGAGCTTCGGCGGGATGTTCAGGGATGTGATGGGTTCGGACCTGGCGGTCTTCCCCGTGAAGGCATGCCTCGAGCAGGCCGGCATCGATCCCGGGGACCTGGAGGACGTGATCTTCGGGAACTGCTTCATGCGCTCCGACGACATCAACATTGCGAGGGTCACGCTCCTCAAGGCCGGCATCCCGTGGCAGGTCCCGGGGGTCACCATCCAGCGGCAATGCTCATCGAGCATGCAGGCCACCGTCTACGCGGCCCAGCAGATTCAGACCGGCGGCGCGGAGATGATCCTCGTCGGCGGGGTCGAGGCCATGTCCCAGACACCCTACATGCTCAAAGATGTCCGCTGGGGCAAGCGAATGCAGCATGGGGAGATGACCGACTGCCTCTGGGAGGGGCTGACTGATCCCAACAACGGGATGATCATGGGCGTGACCGCGGAGAACCTGGCGGAGAAGTATGACATCTCCCGGGAGGAGCAGGACGAGGTGGCCCTGCGGTCCAACCTGAACGCCGCGAAGGCCACTGAGGACGGGCGCTTCGCCGAGGAGATCGTCCCCGTGGTGTTGAAGACCCGCCGGGGCGAAAAGACCCTGGACAAGGACGAGCACTTCCGCAGCGACCTCACCATGGACGCCCTGGCAAAGCTGAGGCCGGTGTTCAAGAAGGACGGCACGGTCACCGCAGCCAACTCGTCGGGCATCAACGACGGCGCGGCCGCCGCGATCATCTGCTCCGAGGAGGCGGTGAAGCGCCACGGCCTGAAGCCCATGGCCCGCCTCGTCTCCCACGGGGTCGCAGGAGTGGAGCCCGAGCTCATGGGCTATGGTCCGGTCCCCGCGACCCGCAAGGCCCTCGAGCGCGGCGGCTTGACCCTCGCGGACATCGGCCTCGCCGAGATCAACGAGGCCTTCGCAGCGCAGTACATAGCATGCGAGAAGCTCCTCGAGATAGATCGAGAGATCACCAACGTCAACGGCTCGGGCGTCGGCCTCGGCCATCCCGTGGGCGCTACCGGCCTGCGGCTCATCGTCTCCCTCGTGCACGAGATGCGGCGGCGAGGGGTCTCCAAGGGCCTCGCATCCCTCTGTGTCGGCGGCGGCATGGGGAAGACGACCATCTGGGAAAATGTCTGTTGAGGCGTCTCCTGATATTGTTGGTTCTTCTCGCTCTTGTGTCTCCGGCGGTGGCGGACGACCGAATCTCTGATGAGGCTATGGCCGCGTTCGAGAAGGGGGTTGTGCACTACAACGCGGGGCGGATCCAGACGGCTCGGGGGCTCTTTCACAAGGTGGCGAAGGACTCGGCGAACTTCCTGGAGGCCTGGTTCTATCTGGGAATGTGCGAGCAGCACTTGCGGCGTTATGGGGACTCGATCCCGTTTCTAGAGAAAGCCGCCGCGCTGGACCCGAAGTTCCTCTCGGTGCGCTACTACTTGGCGTTGGCGCTCCATGAGACCGGACGGGATGCCCAGGCGAAGAAGCACCTGCGCGCAGTCCTGGACATGAAGTACGACCACGCGGAGGCCCTCTTCCTCATGGGGATGATCGCGGGTAAGGAGGGACGGAAGGACGACGAGCTGCGTTACCTCAAGGAGGCGTCCCGGATCTCCCCGGATCTCTTCGAGGCCCGCTACAACCTGGGGCTCCTCTACATCGAACGGGCCCAGCCAGGGGAGGCGGTCTCTCACCTCCGGGCCGCGGTGGAGTTGCGGCCGGATGTCCAGGAAGCCGGCGACCTCCTGGCCCAGGCCTACGAGAAGCTGAACCGCCTGGACGAGGCAATCGAGCTGTACCGGGGCCTCGTGAAGAAGGACCCCGACGACTCCGGCAGGCGCCTGGTCCTCGGGACCCTCTACCTCAGGAACGGGCAAGCGGACCAGGCAGCGGTGGTCCTCTCGGCGGCTTGCGAGATGGACCAGACCCAGGAGTGCTGGTTCAACCTCGGCGCGGCGTACCAGCGGGTGGACGAATGGGATCTCGCCAACGACGCATTCCAGAAGGCGGCGGCCCTCGCGCCGGACGATCCCGACGCGCTGTACCAGTTGGCAGCGGGTCTGGGAAAGAGCGGCCGTCACGAGGAGGAGATTGAGGTGTACCGCCGGGTGCTGGCCCTGGAGCCGCAGCACGCGGACGCGCTACACAACCTCTCCCTGGAGCTGGAGCGTCGCGGAGAGAGTGAGGAGGCCTCCGGCCTGCTGGAGACCCTCATCGAGCTGGAACCCGGGAACGCGGAGGCCCGGCTGGCCCTGGGCCTGATCCACGAGCGCGCAGGCCGACTCGATCCGGCGCGGGTCCAGTACGAGGCGGCTCTGGATGCGCGGCCGGAGTATACCGAGGCGATGCTGGCCCTGGGCTTGATCTACCACCGCCAGGGAGAGACCGACCGGGCCATGACCTGGTATCGAAAGCTTCTGGAGGAGCAGCCTGAAAACGCCCGGGTCCACTACGGGATGGGCCTGATCCAGCTCGAATCGAAAGAGCTCGATCAGGCTCGGATCTCCTTCGACCGGGCCACCAGCCTCAAGCCGGATCTGGTGGATGCGTGGCTGTCCATGGGGCAGGTCGAGGAGGCCTCGGGGGCCTACACCAAGGCCGCAGGCTACTACGAGCAGGGGCTCGAGTATGCGGACGATGATCCGCGGCTCCTCTACTCCCTGGGCCATGTCCTCTTCACGAAGGGGGACTGGTTCGGCGCCAAGGATTACTTCGAGCGCCTGGACAAGGTGAAACCCAACGATCCGCCGACGATCTATTACCTGGGGCTCATCGCGGGCAAGCAGGGAAAGTCCGGCGAGGCGGCGAAGCTACTGGAGCGGGCAGAGGCCCTCGCGCCCGGGAACGCGCATCTGCAGCTGGAGCTGGCCCTGATGATGTCCCGCGATGGTCGGTGTTCGGAGGCGATGGAGCTCTACGACGGGGCCCTGAATCATGAGGACGAGCAGGTCCGAAGCCTCGCACGGGAGAACCGCCTCCGCTGCCTCATGCAGCTCGGCCGGGACGACGAGGCTGTGGAGATCCTGGAAGAGATGCGTACCGAGGGGGTCCTCGTGCCAGCATTGGCTCTGGAGCTGGGCCGGCTCCTATGGCTCAGAGAAGACTGGGAGGGCT
>CAZNWW010000502.1:0-3704 GCA_964576155.1 uncultured Myxococcales bacterium
GTGCGACCATGAAAACTCGGAGAGACAACTTCCTTGTCTTCGGTGCCCCCGAGATCCAGGAAGTGGAGATCCAGGAGGTCGTCGATTGCCTCCGCAGCGGATGGCTGGGGACCGGCCCGCGCGCGGCACGCTTTGAGGAGGCATTCCAACACTACAAAGGAGCAGCGCACGCAGTGGCGCTGAACTCCTGCACGGCAGCCCTCCACCTCAGCATGATGGCGGCGCGGCTCGAGCCTGGCGACGAGGTTATCACTACGCCGTTGACCTTCTGCGCGACGATCAACTCGATCATCCATGCGGGCTGCACGCCGGTCCTCGGGGATGTAGACCCGGTCACCATGAACATCGACCCGGCCCGGATCGAAGAAAAGATCGGCCCCAGGACCCGTGCGATCCTCCCGGTCCATTTCGCCGGCCGCCCCTGCGAGATGGACGCTCTCTGCGACCTCGCAGATCACCACGGACTCGAGATCATCGAGGACTGCGCACACGCCATCGAGACCGAGTATCACGGGAGGAAGACAGGTACCTTCGGCCGCTTCGGCTGCTTCAGCTTCTACATCACCAAGAACGTAGTGACCGGTGAGGGCGGGATGGTCCTGGCTCGCGACGAGGAGGACGCGGCCCGCATCAAGATGTTGGCCCTCCACGGAATGAGCAGAGACGCCTGGAAGCGCTTCGGCGACGACGGATACAAGCACTACTACGTCATGGAGTGTGGCTACAAATACAACATGATGGATCTCCAGGCCGCCATCGGCCTGCACCAGCTCGCCCGGGTCGATGAGAGCTGGCAGCGACGACGAACAATCTGGGACCGCTATCAGGAGGCCTTCGTCCACCTCCCCCTGGTTCTGCCGGCAGACCCCGCCCCGAACACGCGCCACGGGTATCATCTGTACACGGTCCGAACAGACGAAACCGAATGCGGCCACTCCCGGGACGAGATGCTGGAGGCCTACGCCCGTGAGAACATCGGTGTCGGGGTACACTATCTCAGCGTTCCAGAGCACCCCTACTATCAGGACACATTCGGCTGGCGACCGGAGGACTACCCGAACGCAATGCGGGTCGGTCGCCAGACCCTCAGCCTGCCCATCTCGCCGGCGCTGTCGGACGGCGACGTGGACGATGTCATCGACACGACCAGGCGCCTCCTCACTCCCTGAGCGGCGTACGTTGTCTTCGTCCAAGGGGCCAGCTAGAATACGGCGTGCATCCGAAGGGGAGAGGTGTTGGAGAACTCGGTCAAGAAATGGATATCGCTCGGGATTCGTAATTCGAGGTCCGGAGGGAAACTCGCAACGAACACATCGATGGTCCTCCTGGAACGAATTCTCCTTGCGGGTTGGCGCAGGACCAACAAGCCCCAGGTGTTCATCCTCGGGCTCCCCCGCAGCGGGACGACCCTCGTCTACCAATACCTCGTCCATCGACTGGAAGTCGCGTACTTCACCAACGGCGTCGGACGATTCCCCGGGGCCCCCTGCGCTACGACCCTGATTCAACGAATCCTGCATCGCCCGAGCCCCTCGGACTTCGAGAGCCGGTACGGGCGGGTATCCGGGGCCCTCGGACCACGGGAGGCGGGGGCCTTCTGGGCGCGGTTCTTCGGACTCGACGGGTATATCGGTCCCGACGACGTCCGACCCGAGGACGCTCTGGCGCTGCGAAGAACCATCGGTTGCCTCCAACGGATCTATGGCGACGCCGTGTTCGTCAACAAGAACGTAAAGCATCAGCTCCGGATCAGGGCGCTACAGGAGATCTTCCCGGACGCCCGGTTCCTCATGGTCGAGCGCGACCTCGGGGATGTCGCCCTGTCGGTCCTGCGCGGGCGCTACCAGAACCTGGATGATCCGACCTCCTGGTGGTCCGTGAAGCCCCCGGACTACGAGAAAATGCGAGGACTCCCGATCACGGAGCAGGTGGCTCGACAGGTGCTCTCCCTGAACAGGAGAATCAGCGAGGACCTGGAGGCCGTGTCCCCGCAGCGCGTCCTGCGCGTCGCCTACAGCGACTTCTGCGAGGATCCCGAGACGCTGGCGCGCCGCCTCATGAAATTGACCGTCCCCATCCCCGACAGGCACGCGGCGATAGAGAGCTTCCCTGTTTCTCGCAACCACCCACGAAACGACGAAGAGGTCGAGCTGCTCGACCGGCTGGAACAACTTGGACACGGGGACCGGTCTGAATGAATCCCAGGATCACGACGACCCGGAGAGCCACGCGGGACGAGTGGCTTCGTGCCTGGAACGACTGCGACCATTCGACCTTCTACCACTCACCCATGTGGGCTGAGATATGGGAGACCGCCACTGCGGGGAAGATCCGTCCGTGCCCGCTGCGCATCCAGTTCTCGAACCAGACTTCGGCGATCATCACCCTCACATTTCGCCGACACCGCCTGGGCCTCGTAAAGCACTTCTCGAGCTCCCAGGCCGGGACCTATGGAGGCTGGATCTCCGAAACCCCTCTCGACATGCAACAGACGGAGCTCTTGTTCAACCTGATGGTCGAACGGTTCCATCGCTTGGCCTGGCGGGTCAATCCGCTCGACGAGGCTGCGGTGGCGGCCGCCGCCGCGTGGGGACAGGCAGACGAAACTCAGGTGCTCGACCTTCGAGACGGATTCGAGGGGCTCCTTCGAAGGTGGACCAAGGGCCACCGCTCCGCGGCCAGGAAGGCCCGCCGTGAGGGAGTGGAGGTCCGGCCAGCGCGGGGCGTCTCCGAATGGGCGGAGTACTACTCGATCTACATGGACAGCGTCCGACGTTGGGGTGACCGGACCACGCTTGTCCACCCCTGGTCCTTGTTCGAAGCGATGATCGATCGCTCCCCCGAACAGATCCAGCTCTGGATAGCGACGATGGAGGACCGCCTCATCGCCGGCGCCCTGACGTTTCGATCCAGGACCCACGTCTCCTACTGGCATGGTGCGGCGCTGGAATCCCATTTTCATCTCCGGCCTGTGCATTGGTTGCTGCACGAGGTCATCCGGACCGCCTGCGACGAGGGCTACCGATGGTTCGACTTCAACCCGAGCGGTGGCCTTGATGGCGTCCGAGCGTTCAAGCGTGGTTTCGGGACGCAGAGCTTGCCTACGCCGACAGTATCCGTCCCGCCCCGTCAGCGCTGACGAGCGCCAGACTTCGTCCACTTCGGTGGTTCCTCTTGATCGCTCAGGGTCTGCGTTGTAAATGTCGTGCATGCAGACGCAGATCACAGCTCCGTCATGGCTGGTGCGAACCATATCGAGGCGAAAATATCGCAACCTGTTTCAGGAGTTCGAGAACTGTCGGGTCCTCGACATCGGGTGCGGAACCACGGAAAAGCGACGCTTCTTCCCGAGCAGTTGCACTTACGTCGGGGTGGATCACAATATCTCGCTACACGAGCTGCCGGAGAGCGTCGTTCCGGGTACTGCCTACGAGCTTCCGTTCTGCGAAGAGTCTTTCGATATCGTCCTCTGCACAGCGGTCCTCGAGCACCTCGAGGAGCCCGAGCAAGCGCTGCGGGAAGCCTTCAGAGTCCTCGCTCCAGGCGGTCTGGCCATCTATACGGTGCCGATGTGTTGGCATCTGCACGAGCAACCGCGTGATTTCTACAGGTTCACTCGGTACGGGTTGAGCTACTTGTTCCAGAAAGTCGGGTTCGACCTGGAAAGAGTCGAGGCATTCTCAGGCTTCTGGGTGACCTGGGGC
>CAZNWW010000503.1:0-3696 GCA_964576155.1 uncultured Myxococcales bacterium
CGATGGGTCACGCTCGGTCGCCATGGACGGGGAAGTCCGTGTGCTCACCGATGAGGTTTACTCGGCCCGGGGAGACGCCGATGGACAAAGGTTCGGCCCCGAAGCGGCGCTGGAATTCGTCGGCGGCTGACTGGGCGACGGTGTCACGGGAGTCCATGTTGTGCTCCGGGTGTGGTGACTCAGGATGATGATAGCGGGGTGGGAGTTGGGGCTCAAGGCTTGGAGCTCTGCCCCGTGCAGAGATCCAGCCGTCAGTTCCCCAGATGTACATCCAGCGCTCAAGCGCTATACTCGTATCGTTCAATCTCCCCCCGGAGGACCAAATGACCGACAGCGACGTCATCGCATACCGCAAGGCCGTCAGGCTCTTCAAAGAGGGCCATATCCTCGAGGCCCTGGAGCTCTTCCGCGAGGCAGCGACCACCGGCGAGGATCGCCCCATGGAACACTTCGCGCTGGCCACGGCCTACATGAAGACCGGACAGCTCGACGAGGCGAGGACCGAGTACGAGCGGTTCTTCGCCATGGGCGGCGGTGAGGACAGGCACAACGCTGCGGCGCGCAAGGCGCTGAAGAAGTTGGAGCCAGAGGCACCCAAGACCTGCTCTGACCCTGCCGAAGGGGCAGCGGCACCGACCGATCCCAGACGTGAGCGTGCGAACGCCCATCTCGAAGAGATCCGCAGACAATTCGCGGACGGTGTCAACTACTACCGCGCCGGCGGCTTCCAAGACGCCTTGGATCGCCTGGAGCCCCTCCTCGAATCCTACGGCCGAACCCCGGAGCTCCTCAACACCATCGCGAACTGCTACGTTCGCCTGGACAACGGCCCTACAGCCCAGGGCCTCCTCGAAGAGGCAGTGGTCCAACCCGACTGCCCCCCCGAGGTCTTCGTAACTCTGGGACGGCTCCGCTTCGACGAAGGGTGCAAGGCCGCGCTCGCAGCCCTCGACGCGGCGGTGGAGATCGCGCCGGACGACGCGCTGGCCTGGTACAACAAGGGTGTCGTTCACTTCGCCCGAGGTGAGTATCAGGATGCTGAAGAGGCTTGGAAGAAGGCCCAGGCCTTTGATCCGAATGATCAGCAGGTGAAGGCGAACCTGGAGTTCCTGTCACGCCGGCCGAATTGATGCCCCTCACTCCCCGATGATCTTCACCAACACCCGCTTCGGCCGACGACCGTCGAACTCTCCGTAGAAGATCTGCTCCCACGTACCGAAGTCGAGCCTCCCCCCAGTGACCGCTACCGTCACCTCACGACCCATGATCTGGCGCTTCAGGTGGGCGTCGCCATTGTCCTCGCCGGTGCGGTTGTGACGGTAATGCGAGATCGGCGCGTGGGGGGCGAGCTCCTCCAGCCAGTCCTCGTAGTCCTGGTGCAGACCCGACTCGTCGTCGTTGATGAAGACGCTGGCGGTGATATGCATCGCGTTCACCAGGCAGAGGCCCTCCTGGATCCCGGATTCGTGCAGCGCAGCCGCCACCTTCGACGTGATGTTGATGAGCTCCCGACGTGTCGGGACATGGAATGTGAGTTCTTTGCGGTAGGACTTCATCTCGGGTCTCCTCTCGGCTCTTCTCCGGAGACGTTGATCCCCGGGTGTTCCAGTGTAATCTATCAGAACGCCGGAGGATTCCAATGCAACTCCTGCCCGTCGCCCTCACGCTGCTTCTCCTCGCCGGTCCAGGCGAAGATTCCATCCCCGCGGGAATGCGGTGTCTGCAGGCCGCCTACCCCGACGCCGTGGCCGCGATCACTCCGACCTCCCTCACCCTGGCAGACGGTACCGTGATCCCCTGGGATGACGGTCGGGAGAAGGACCTGGCCACCCGGCTCACAGATCCAGATCTCGAAGACCAGGTGGCAGTCCACTACCCCGCAGGGAAGGACTGGGAGGGCCCGCCATCCCCGGGACACGACCCGGGTCGGGTGCGCCTCGACGCGTTCTTCCGGGGAATCTACGGGACCACCCGGGCCGCGGTCTCCGAACACCTCGTCACGGTACGCTGGATGCCCAAGAGCACGAAGAAGAAGGTCCGCGTCACCACCGTGGGCGGGGTTCAAGAGAAGGTCCAGGCCCTCTCCGACGAGCTGGACCAGCTGCCGAAGCATCTGCGGAAGTACGTGGCCGAACCGTCCAGCTTCCATTGGCGGACCATCAAGGGCACCGACCGCCTCTCGGCGCATAGCTTCGGCATCGCGATCGACGTGGGCGTGAAGTACTCGAACTACTGGCGCTGGGATCTCCGCAAGGGCGTGACAGGGATCCCGAAGTGGCGCAACCAGATCCCCATGGAAATAGTCGAGGTCTTCGAGCGCCACGGCTTCATCTGGGGGGGAAAGTGGTCACACTACGACACCATGCACTTCGAATATCGCCCTGAGCTCCTTCATCCCCTCTGCGCAGGCACCTCCCCGTGAGGCCCGCTGTCCTGCTGGTGGTCCTCGCCGCCGTGTCCTGCGGCGGCGGAGGAGGAGCGGTGGCAGGAGCGGATGCACCCGCTGTTCATGGGCGCCGCGGCCATCGCCGCGAAGTACCCGGCGGTGCGCGGACTCCACATCGACACTGAACTCTACGGCGCGGGGTCCCTGGTCTACCCCCAGGGCTACGCATTCGATGACGGGACCTGGGCACAGATCGGCGAGGCCATAGACGCGGCGGCGCCGGACCTGGCCGCCCAGGCCGCCGGCCTCTCCCTCCCCGACCGCCTGCCCTGGCTCGTAGACCACGGCCTCGTCGGTCTGGCGTACGGACATCTGGAGGAGCTCATCGCCGGCTGGGCCTCTGCGAGCCTCGCCGAGGCCCGGATAACCGCCCCTGGGCTGGAGGTGGCCTTCTACACACCGGTGTTCTCCACGGCCTGGTACTACAAGGGACTGGCTCGGGGTCTCGGTACCCCGGACCACCCCGTCCTCGTCCTCACATACGACACGGTGACACGCCCGGTCCGCGAGCTCCTGACCCGGGAGGGAATCCACCTCCGCACCCTCGGCGGCCTGATCGGTGTTCTCTTCACCCCCGAGGACTTCGAGACCGGGCTGGTGAACTCGGCCAGGAGGTCCGACGGCTACTGGCAGTTCCAGTTCACAGACTTCCCCACCAGCGACGATCCGGCCTGGACCGCAACCCACCACGGCACCGCCTCAGCCTATTGGGAGGCGGTCAGCGCTGCGAACGCAACCCTCGACGGGATGTGGCTGGACTGACCCTCGACCCCCTGTTATACAGGGGTTCGGATTCTGGAACCCACCGGAAGGGAGAACCCCATGAAGCGCATGATCAACGTCCTCTGCCTCGTCATAGCCCTGGGTGCAGCATTGCCCGCCGCCGCGGACGACTCCGGGCTGCCTGATCTGGACGCGGCCGCGGAGCCGACGCTCAAGACCATGGACGACGGTATCATCTCCTTCGAGAAGGGCTCCTTCAAGACGTCGATTCACGCCCGGATCCAAGGTTGGGCCGGTTGGGTCGGCGACGGGGCGAACCTGGACAAGGGCGATCTCATGCAGGAGGCCGGCTTAAGGCTCCGCCGTGCCCGGTTCGGCATCGACGGCCGCGTCTTGGAATCCGTCACCTACGCGCTGGAGATGAACCTCTCCGACGACGAACGCGGCGGCGGACCCCTCTACCAGGCCTGGATCGACTGGACCCCGATCCGCTACGTCGGCCTGCGGATGGGCGTGATGAAGTTCCT
>CAZNWW010000504.1:0-3695 GCA_964576155.1 uncultured Myxococcales bacterium
CCTGGCCACGGACCCGTCGTTTCCCTTCGCCCCGGTGGCGCACCAGACGGCCCTCGGGGCCGGGGAAACAGACTGGGATCCGCCCAACCTGCTGGAATACGTCGAGGCCCGCAGGGCCCGACTGCTGGAAGAGCTCGCCGAGCGCGCCGTGCCCGACGGGGAGGAGTCGTTATGAGAACCCTCACGCTGGTGTTCATGTTGCTTCTTGCGGTCCCGGTGGCGGCGAAGCCTGACAAGAAGAACGACTTCGACGTCGGCGGCAAGGTCTACGTCCTGTGGGCCGTCTCCGATGATCAGACCGAGCCCGCCAACGAGTTCTCGTTCAATCGGGCCCGGGTGCGGTTCCGTTGGATCCGGGAGAAGATCCTCGAGGTGAAGCTCCAGGTCGAGCTCTCGGATTTCGGCTCCGGCGGGGCCGCGACGGACATCCTCCGGGACGCGTACCTCGCAGTCGGTGATCCGAAGACATGGCACGTGCGGATCACTGCGGGGCAGCTCAAACGGCCGTTCAGCCGAATCGAGATGCGCTCCCTCCGCCGCCTACCCACGGTCCGCCGGGGCGTATCCAACGCCTGGATGATACGGGACCTGGGCTTCGGGAACCGCGACCTGGGCATCCAGATCGACGGGACAGCGGGCAAGGACGAGTGGTTCACCTACGCAGTGGGAGTGTTCAACGGCTCGGGACGGAACGCGGACGAGCGGGGTCTGGACGGTTCCAAGGACGTGGCGGCCCGGCTGGAGTTCCGGCCGGCGAGCTGGGTGGAGCTCGGTGCGAACGCCTCCCTCAGGACCTTCGACCGTGGCGAGGGAGCGGATCTGCCGCGGTTCACCTGGATGGCTGGTGGCGACGTGGTCTTCCAGGGCGGCAAGTGGGTACGGATCACCGCGGAGGGCCTCATCGGCGAGGCCTGGCTCCTGTCCGACCGGCCCCGCACCTGGTCCGCATTGCTGATGGTCTCGTCCCGTGCGATCAAGCTCCCCTTCCTGAGGGCCCGCCTCGAGCCCCTGGTCAAGGCCGAGTTGACCGTTCGCGACGCGGGGGACATGGACACGGGGATCTGGATGCTGGCCACCGGGGTCAACCTCCACCTCCTCGACCGCTTCCGTTTCATGGTCCAGGGGGAGTTCCTCTGGCCTGGAGACGACGAGGCGACCCGGCTCGAGTTCCCCGAGCGGATGCGTCTCCTGGTCCAGCTGGCGCTCGACATCTGAACCGAAGGAGCTCATGGCAGATCGGCCCAAACAGCGGGGGAACTGGGGTGCGGCGTCCTACGGACGACCCCGACTCCGGGCGCGGCTCTGGCGGCTTCGCCTGGGTCATGGCCTGTTCCTCGTCGCCCCGGCCCTGGTCATTTGCGCCTGGTATGCGGGAGCCGCGGCCCTCTCTCATGATCGCTACGCTCGGGCGATCAACGTGGACCAGCCCCTCACCCGTGAGATCTTCCACCTCCACCTCCATGATCATCTGACCCGGGACATCAGGCGTCTCACTGCGTCGCGGATGGGCGATACGTCGGAACTGCCGAGCCTGAACCTGCACCTGACCAACGCGGACCTCGACGAGCTGAACGAGAACGTCCCGCCCAAGGACGGGGCCGGCTACGTGGGCGGTGTCCTCGAGCGGGACGGCGAGTATTGGGATGTGGACGTCCGGTATCGCGGGCGGCGACACTCGCACTGGCTCCACGCGCAGAAGTCCTGGAAGGTCCGTGTCCGGGGCGGTGCGTTCATGGGGGGACTGGGGACCTTCAACTTCATCAACACCCCGGACCCGATGCCCTTCGACGAGCTGATCGTCATGGATCTCGCCAGTGAGCAGGGACTCCTGGCCCCGGAATATCATCCATTTCGGCTGCTGCTCAACAATACGCACATGGGGATCCACTTCTTCTCTTCCCAGCCCGATGAGGGCCTCCTGCGGAACAGTCGACGGATCCCGGGCAGCCTGTACTCTGGCAACGGGGCGCCGGTGGACAAGGAGACCGGAGTAAGTCGTCTCTGGCGGAATGCGAAGCACTGGAAGAAGGTCGCCGCACGTCTCGGCGTGAAGGGGGCGATGAAAGACCGCGGGGAGCTGGAGTGGCTCCTGGAGATGGTCAACAAGGCGGGAGACGTGGAGTTCGCCCGCTTCGCTCGGGATCACATTGATCTCCGTCGCTTCGCGATCTTCGACGCGTTGGATGTCATCTTCGGCGGCAACAAGCACGACTTCGATCAGAACCACAAGCTCTACTTCGACCCTTACAAGGCACGTTTTGAGCCCGTAGCGTGGAACTTCCGCGGCTGGGACCACCGGCGCGCAGTCAACCGAGCGGAGAATCCGCTGCAGATTCGCTTGAAGGGGATCCCGGGCTATCTCCTGATGCGGGATCGCATCGTGCTCGATCTCCTGGACGGGGATTGCAGCCCTGCGTCCCTGAAGGGGCGCATCGAGAGACTCATCGTGGAGCTCGCCCCGGCGCAGCGTTCGGATCCATACTGGGACGCTCACCATCTCCTCCCGCGGATGGACCAGTATCACCGGCAGCTCGTGCGTCCCATGAACGAGGCGCGACAGTCCCTGGTCCTGGAGGCCCGGTACAACCTCCTGGCAAAGCGCGCCGCGTTCCTGGCCGACGCGCTCACCGCCGGGGAGCTCGCCGTGCAGGTTTCCGCGATCCCCGCGGCCGCGGGGATCACCGCGGTGGACCTCGAGGTCTCAGGGCCGGGCGGGGTTCGCCTCGCCGGGCTTTCTGCAAGCTGGTCCGAGGGCTGCGCACCCGCGCGGTGGTACCTCAGCGCGGACACGAACCTGGACGGGACTCCCGGGGGAGACCGGAATCTCGGGGGCGTGTCCGGCTCCGACGCGGAGATCTGGCTCGGGCTGGAGCTCCTGTCCGGCATCGTACTCGAGCCGCGGCCGCCCAACCGCAAGCGGGGTGCGGTCCGGGTCATCGATCAGGCGCGCCGGTACCGCCTCTTCATCCACGGGTCGGGCTGTGTTCCTCAGCGAGTTCGGGTCCGTGCGGTGGATCTGGTGACAGAGGAGGCGCTGACCCGGGAGGCGTCGCTGGACGATGAAGAGTCTCCTGTCGACAGGAAAGGCGACCCGTGCGTTGCGATGGTCGCGCCCGGGGAGTCGGGCTACTCGTCCGCACACCCCTGGTGCCACCCGACAGAGGCAACGGGTCTCGTCCGGCTGGGACCAGGGATCGTGTGGACCTCGAAGTCACGGATCTTCGGCGCCGGCGAGCGTGTGGAGATCCAGGCCGGCACGATCCTTCAGATGGCCCCTCGCGCGTCCCTCGTCTTTCTGGGCCCGGTGGTGGCCCAGGGGACCGAGGCTGCGCCGATCCGTATCCAGGGCTCGGACTGGGGCGGTGTGGCCCTCCAGGGCCCCGGCACCGCTGGCTCGCTCTTGGCCTGGGTCACGGTTGCGGGGGGCGGAAATCCGGAGTGGGGACTAGGCGTTTTTCCCGGGATGGTCAACCTTCATGACACCAGCGACATCACGATCCAGGATCTCCACCTCCTTGACGCGAAGGGTGCCGAGGATGCGCTCCATGTGGCCTATGTCGATGAGCTCCTCCTCGAGCGCGTCCGTGTGGACGGTCCCCCGAGCGATGGTGTGGACCTGGAGTTCAGCGAAGGAAAGATCATAGGGCTGACCGTGCTGGACGCGGGGGACGAGGCCCTGGATCTCATGGGGGCCC
>CAZNWW010000505.1:0-782 GCA_964576155.1 uncultured Myxococcales bacterium
TGAAGCCCTCGAGGAGGATCACCGCCACCCTGGGGTTGCGACCCCAACGGAGATCCTGTTCGGGCTTGGCGGGGTACCGCTTCGTGAAGCGCAGATGCTTGCCCTCACGGGTTCGGATGATGTCGTGTAGCTCCTCCCGCCCGGCGACAGCGTCGACCACGCCGATCTCGCGGGCCTTCTATGGGGCCAGAGGGGCAAGGTCCACCCATCCGCGGACGTCCTCTACAGGACGAGCCCGCATAGCCGCGATGTCGCCTGTGAAGATGTCGTAGAGGGCATCCATCCGCTGCGCCTCGTCGATCCGCATCACCTGGCGCGACTCCCGCAGCGCGTACCCGTCGACCGCGGACTTGTACTCCTCGAAGCGGATCACCTGCATCCCGATCCCGAGCATGTCCATGGTGTCCTTGTAGAAGCGACGAACAAGGTGGAGCCCGTACATCCGCACCAGGGTGGCGGGATTCAAGATCACGTGATCCCCGTGAGCGGCGATGTATACCGCCCGGTTACGCGCATCCTCCAGGTACACATAGACCTTCTTCCCATGGGACCGCAGATCCGCAATGGAGCGCGAAATCTCCTGGGCCTGGGTGAAGCCACCGGAGAAGTTCGTGATCTTCAGCAAAACCCCGGCGATCGTACGATCCCGGGCGATGGAGCGCAGCCTTAGCCGCAGATCCAGCAGGGACGGTGACCGGGGCTGGAACAAAACCTCCCGGGGCCTCTCGGGCAAACCGCTGGTGAGCGCCACATCGACGAAGATACGTCGGGAGGGCGTCGTC
>CAZNWW010000505.1:792-3690 GCA_964576155.1 uncultured Myxococcales bacterium
CTCGGTGGTGCGCAGCGAGAGACCGGCCTGGAAGCCGCCGTAGCCTCTCTCGTCGAAGAAGGCACCCCCATGGATCCTGCCCCTGCGCATCCCCGGCATGAAGGAGACCGACGCGGCTCCACCATAGGCCCAGTCACTTCCTTCCCCGGCCGCGGTGAACCCGGCGGTGATTGCCAGTCCGTCAACGGGCGCAATCCTTACCCGGGCCAGTATCTGGCGGGTGTCCCCGTTGTCCAGGAAGCCCTCCCAGTCTCCGCCGAACGAGAGGAACGGCGACGAGAAGGGCCTAAACGCCACGCCCACCCTCGCGGTGCGCTCAAGGAACTGTCCCGCCCATCGCGCGCGGTTGATGTGGTGGATCGCGGCGCCCAGGCTCATCCAGCGCGTTGGCCGAAGAGCCAGCCCCAGGCTCCCGTCTTCCCGTTGGTCCCACGCGTCCCCCTTGATCCACCGCCAGGTGAGCCCCAGGGAGGCGACGCGACCGAATGTGATGGCCGTCCCGAGCCCACCGACCCAGAGGTGAGCCCCATCACCCACGGGATCGAACAAGTGCTCGAAGCGGCCTGCAAGGGACAGGCCGAGGCCCTCGCCCGAACCGAGCGCCCCGCCCAGGAGGAGCCGCTGCCCATCCAGTCCGGGCAGCGCCGCGCTGCGACCCCGGGCTGCGGTGGAGTGGAGAAAATCCAACTCCCATCCCCTGAATTGACCAAGGGAGGCCGGGTTGGCGTCCAGGTCCCGCAGATACCATGCATCGGCCGCGGACTGTAGAGGGTCCAATACCTGCGGCCACCTGTGGGCTGGTACCCGATCCACCTGGGCGACCGCGCCGCTCGACACAAGAAGCGCTGCGGAGAGGACCAGGGCACGAGAGAGCAGGGACGTCGGCGAACTCATCTGGCCCTCCGTCCCTTGGGGAGACGGACGGTGGTCCGCCCGACGACCTCGTCCTTCTTGAGGGTACGCTCCATGTCACGCCCAACGGAGAATCTGCGGAGGTGTTCGGTGACCTCCAGGTCAGCCCCGCGCCCGCCTCGAGCCGGAACGATCTGAACGTCCCACGCCTTCGCCTCGTCCACGCCCAGGCCCGGCGCATCGTCCAGGGTCATGCCGTTCCACATCTTCTGGGATCGCTTGGCGCCGAGGAACCAGACAGATGCCTCACGCATCAACAGGCCCTGCGGTCCCCGGTACTCGACCTCGAGGAGGATCTCCGTGGCGCCGTTGCCCTCCGCGTCGAGGGCCTCGGTCCGCACGAACCATCCCCCCGGTGCCTGGAGGGCAGCCGATCCCAACCTGGGTCCCGGCGCGTCGGTCCGGCCCCGCCACGCGACGACCCCGACGTATCTGTTCTGCCACTGGGGGCCCTCGGGGTCTTCAACGGCCATGGACACCACGAAGGCATCGGCGGCCCCTGATCCGAAGGGGCCCTCGAGGACGTGGTGGGCCACCTCGACGAATACAGGGGCTATGTCGAAGGGGAGGAAACGGTCGCCGCCCTCGACCTCGAAGACATAGCGACCCTCAGCTTTCTCCCCGGATACCGCCCGGACCTCTCCGCCTGAGAGTGACGAAACCAGACGTCCGGCCTGCTTCAAGGAGATCGCGGTACGCCTTACTCCCTCCGGAGCCACTCGACCTGAGAGGTCCCCGGGTGCGGGGCGCACGCCCCTGCCGTCGGCGCCCTTCCAGAGAGGGTCGACGGGGGGGGGGTGTCGACCAGGCCGAGAGGCCGGCTCTCCGCCAGCAGCCGCCCCGTCCTCCGTTGTCACCTCCTCACCGTGGAACCACGCCGTGAACTTCTCGTAGCCGCCGTGGTTCCAGGCGTACCATACCCCTATGAATCCGAGGCCCGTGAGGGCCACGAGGATCACCCACGCTTTGCGCGCAGGGCTGCTCTTCTTCCGCTTCTTCTTCGCCATTTCACTGTCCGCCGGGCTGTCAGTCCCCGGCAGGATAGCATGGGGCGTGATCCCCGGCGAGGGTGTTTCCGAGCAGGGGAAGGATCTCGTCGCCACGCCACCAGCAGGCCGCGCCGTTCACCAGTCGAGGCTCCCTGAAAAGGGCCGGCTCGCCCAGGTACCGGAGCACCGGCGCCGGGTAGCACTGAAAGGGTCGGCCGCCGAGGACCGTACACTGGACCACCCAGCCGAGATCCTCCGGTGGGCCGATGCCGGTCATGAGATCGCCAGGCCCCGAGAGCTCACCGAGATCTGATACCAGGAGCGCGCCGCGGTATCCCCTGACCCTCCCGGCGACCCGTCCACCTAGGCCGATGACCACGTGGAATCCCAGGTCCGCCAGGGTCTCGAGGAGCCTGTCCCGGTCCTTGCGTGTTGTCTTGTCCCGGGGGGCTCCATCCCGCCAGTGGAGCGCTGCGATATGAAACACCGTGTCGATCTCCCGCAGCCGGGCGAAGGAGGGAGCGCCAAAGGATCGGAGACGCCCGGCGATCGAACGGAGCTCCTCATCACCCACGACCAGCTCCCAGATCGCAAGAACATCGCCGTTGAACGCGCGCAGCATGAGGGGTGGCGCGATGTCGTGCTCGAGGTCCGCTTCCTCGTCAGCGACGAAGAAACCGGCGGCGTTGGATTCTCGGGCCAACCGCTCACTCAGGCATTCATCCACTCCTGACACCCCCAGGATGGAGATGAGCACCGGGTTCTGGCGGACCGGCGGCTGAACCAGCTCGCCGAGACGCCACAGCAAGGGGATACGCTCCGACGGCGGCGCCTCGCAGTCTCTCTGTCCCCAGCGCGGTCCCAGGGGAACGTACACCCATCCGGGGCCGGCGAAGCCCTGGATGTTCTGGAGGGGAGGGCGCCCCTCTCCGTCTGGGAGCAGGGAGTAGCGAAGGCCCCTGAGCTGCTCGAGCCACAAGGGCTCCTCCAGCAGCCC
>CAZNWW010000506.1:0-3686 GCA_964576155.1 uncultured Myxococcales bacterium
ATGTTGAAGGTCATGGCCGCGGCGAGGGTGTCGTTCGCGGCCATGCCGTGGCCGCTCAGGAAGAGCAGGAGCGGGTAGCGTTTGTCCTCCCAGCCCTCCTTGTCGTAGCAGGGCGGGAGGGAGTAGGAGACCCGGAAGCGGGTCTGCATGGATGGTGAGTAGAAGGTGTCGTTGACGCCGGTGCCGAAGGTCGGATCTTCGCAAGGCTCCACATCGGGATCCGGCCAGCGCTGGAGCGCCATCAGAACGAATGTGGCGAGACGGTTCACGATCTCGTGCCCGTCACCCACGTGCTTGCCGTCCCCGGCCTTGATCTCCGCCTCGGTTGCGTCCTCGTCACCGTAGACGACCAGGAGGTTCTTGCCGATGTTCTTCGCGCTCAGCTCCAGCATGTGGAGCACCGTCGGGTAATCCACAGCGCCGCTGGTGGGGAGAAGCGCGTCCGGGGAGCCGGAGTAGTTCCCGTAGAGGCGGGTGTCCACGCCGCGGGCGGCGAGGTGCTCGTAGTAGGGGTAGGTCGCAGCCGCCGCGTGGATGGAGTCGCGGATGCCCCCGTCCATGAGAATGTCCAAGCCCTCGATCTCCTCGATAGGGGCGTTGTCCAGCCAATGCATCGGGGTGCGGGACATTGCACCGAGGAGGTTGGGGTTGACGCTCCATTCCCCGTCGCCCTCTCCGTAGTCTCCGGTGCCGTCGACGCCGTCGAGGCCGAAGTCCTCGTAGGGTTCGTCCCCGTCCCGCCAGTCGTTCCCCTCAGTGCCGAAGACGTTGTCTGGGATACGGAAGTCGTCTCCGTTGGGATCCAACCCCTCACCGCCCCCGGCGCAACCTCCTTCGCCGTCTTCGTCTGAGCCTGTGCAGCCGTCGAGGCCGAGGTCCTGGATCCGCTCCATGGTGTTGATCACCACGGGCTCGTGGTAGTCACGGCGGCCGTTTCCATTGTAGTCCACCGCCAGGATGACGTTGACCGGCGTGGTGTATATGTGGTCCGGGTAGTACTTGCCCTTGTAGTAGAAGTAGTCAGGGTGATCCTCGTCCACCGGGACGGGCCCATCCCCGTCGCAGATCGTGATGAGGTCGTACTCCCCGTCGGGGTTGTACTCCGCGTTGTAGTTGTGGGGCTTGCCGATGATCAGGGGGTTCGCGCATTTCTCGGCGCCGCCCTGGTCCGAGGCGGGCCACTCCACAGGGACCCCCGGCGGGAGCCAGGGATGCTCGGGGTTGTAGGATAGAACGTTACCCCAGATCATGAAGAGGCCCTCGAGAGCCCAGAAGTAGAAGCCCCGGTCGAAGTCGCCCCCGGATTCGTCCGCCGGCCAGTGGTTGATGTCCGCCAGGAACTCCCAGGAGTTTGGCGGCGCGGCGGGCGCACAGTCCAGGGCCTCGGAGTCCTCGTCGTTGATCTCGTCCATGTGGGCGAGGATCGTGTCCATGTCACAGAGACCGCTGAAGATCATCTTCTTCATCAAGCGCTGGTAGTACATGGGGTTGGTGTAGCCCCCCAGGGACCCGCCGATGTCGAAGGTCCCGGGGTTCCCAGCCGCAATGGTGAACGCGTTCGCCCCCATGGACACGCCCCCGATGGCCCGGAAGGTGTACTCCCTGGGCGGCGCGGGCGGGACATCGGCGCCGATGTCAGCCGAGAGATCTGAGCCGGCGTCCGGGGCAGCGTCTTCGAAGACATCCGTCGGGATATCGGTGACCACGTCGGTCATATCGTCCTCGCCAGGACCCTGAGGGCCGTTGGATCCGGGACCACATGCAATGCAGGTGGTGAAGAGGGTGAGCACAAGCAAGGTAGTCATGGAGCGCATGTTCACCTCCGGATGTTGCAAGGGCAGTCCAGGGATTGTACATGCGCTCCATGGAGGATACCATCGCTTCACCGGATGAATATCCTGCAGGCCAATCCGTTTGCATTTGGCCGAAGTCAGTTCTATGTTGACCGAACATTACAGCAGAAGGGAGACGACATGAGACATGCCATCATCTTGATCCTGATCGGCGGCTTTTGGGCCACAGCCTGCGGCCCGACCATCATATACCAGCAAGAGAGCCCGCCGCCGGTCTACGCTCCGTCACCTGTAGCGGGAGGCTACATCGTGGACTACGATGTGGAGTGCCCCCCGGGTTCCTATTGGGACGGGATCGGGTGTGCCGCGTGGATGACTGAGTCCGTGGTGGCCTGTCCCGAGGGGACCTACTGGGACGGCATCGCCTGCGTCGCCGGGTATTGGGTCGCCCCGGATCCCGCATGCAAGGGGGACCGCGTCTGGGACGGACATCGCTGCGCGCCGCCTGCCCGAAGCTGCCCCAAGGGGAGCCGGTTCCACCGCGGCTACTGCGTCCCGGTGGACATGGAGTGCGGGCCGGAGATGCACTGGAACGGCGCGCGCTGCGTACTGAGCAAAGCGCCCTGCCCGAAGGGCTTCAAGCGTCTCAAGGGCCGCTGCGTCTCCGCTGGGGTGAACTGTCCGCCGGGATCGAAGTGGAACGGCGACTTCTGCAAGCGGGGGACTCTCCCCAAGCAGGCTGCGTGCCCCAAGGGGACGCTCCTCAAGGGGAGCCGGTGCGTTCCGGCGGACGCAGCGTGCCCCAAGGGGACCCGCGCCGAGGGGAGCCGCTGTGTCCCCGTGAAGGCCGCCGCCTGTCCGCCCGGCTACCGGAAGGCCGGGAATCGATGCCTGCCGACGAGGCACATGTGCAAGGCGGGTGAGCGCCTGAGGGGTGACCGCTGTGTCCCCGACCGGGTCCCACCCCCCAAGCCGCCGCGTAAGGACCCGCCCCCAACGAAGCGTAAGGACCCCCCCCCACCCCCCCGGAACGTTCCACCACCCCCCACGCCCAAGAAGCCGTGTCCCCCGGGGACCCTTCTCGAGGGTGGCCGGTGCATCCCTGCCAGGTCCGCGCCGGATCCCAGACCGAAGCCAGCGCTGAAGCCCCGGCCGAAATGTACCGATGGCTACCACCTGGAGGGCGGGCGCTGCGTGAAGGACAAGAAACCCGCGCGGTCGAACACTTGCCCCAAGGGGATGAAGCTCACCAGGGGAAAATGCGTCCCGACCGTCGAGTGCCCCAAGGGCTCCCACCTCGAGAAAGGGAAGTGTGTGCCGAACGCCAAGACTCGCTCGGGTAAGAAGGAGGGCTGCCTGGCCGGCTACCATAAGAAGAACGGCGCATGCGTGAAGAATCGCTGATAACTACAGAGATCTACTTATAGGATTTCCGTCCACCGCCCAGGAAGATTGGCCGCAGGGGCTCGGAGAAGATCTCACCGAGGTCGCGGACCAACTCCACCACCGACTGAAGCTCGTCCAGGATCGACGCCTGGCTCAGGTCTCGACGCCGCCGCAGGACCTCCTGGAGGCATGCGTCGACTGCGCCGACCTCACGGAAGAGGTTTGCGGCCCAGCGCACCGTCGCCGGGCCCGCAAGACAGAGGCCGAAGAGCGATCCGGTCTTTGCCTCCGCTACGTCGCACCAGGCCTCCGGGGTGGGGGACTCCCCAGCCTGGAGGCAGGCGTCCGCTGTCTGTCCGGCAGCCACTGCGGCCACGGTGTAGTGGAACATGCCGGTGAGGCCGCACCGGAGGTTGTCCTCGGACGGGGTCTCTGCGATACAGGTCGCAGCCCAGGCCATCATCGCGTCGCCGAGGTTGATCGCCTGTGGGATCCCCCAACGCGCCC
>CAZNWW010000507.1:0-3677 GCA_964576155.1 uncultured Myxococcales bacterium
GACCTCTTGCGCCGCATCGTGCAATTCTCCAAGCGGCCCGATGTCGCCGGGAAGATCCTCTTCCTGGAGGACTACGATATCGAGGTGGCACGATACCTGGTGCAGGGCGTAGACGTCTGGCTCAACAACCCGCGGGTCCCCAAGGAGGCCAGCGGCACCAGCGGCATGAAGGCGGCGGCCAACGGCGCGCTCCAGGTGAGCACCCGGGACGGCTGGTGGGCCGAGGTCGCGGACCAGGGCATCGGCTGGACCATCGGGAGGGGTGAGATCTACCCCGAGGACCAGCACTCCTACCAGGACGAGGTGGAGGCGCGGCTCCTCTACGACCTCCTCGAGAATGAGGTCGTGCCCATGTTCTATGAGCGCGGGCGAGACGGCCTCCCCGTACGTTGGGTGGAGATGATGCGTGCTTCCATGAGGGAGATCTGCGGTCGCTTCGACAGCGGTAGGATGGTGCGAGACTACGTGTCGAAGTACTACCTCCCCGCGGCGAAGCGCTACGACCGCCTCTGGGGTGACGACCTCGCACGTGCAAAGGACCTCGCCGCGTGGAGGAAAAAGGTCACAGGTGCGTGGGGCGCCCTCAGCGCCTTGGCCCTCGACTGGGCCCCCGAGGGCGACCCAGCGGTGGGCGCCGACTCACCCGTGCGTCTGACCCTGCACCTCGGTGAGCTCGCTCCGGAGGACGTCCGGGTGGAGCTGATCCACGGTCGGGTCCTTCCAAACTCCTGCCTCGAGGAGGCCGGCCGCGTCCACTTGAACACCGGCGAGGATCTAGGTAATGGTCGGTACGCTTTCTCGGGAATATGCCCCTTCGACCAGGCCGGCCGTACCGGCTTCGCCTTCCGTGTCCTCCCCCACCACGAAGATCTCCCTTCTCCCTATGCCCTCGGCCTGGTAAAGGTGATCGACGAGATCTGACCTTCATCCATTGGAGACGATATGAAGTTCACAGAACTGGGGCTGCGCCCCGAACTGCTCGAGGCGATCGCCGGCCTCGGCTTCGAGACGCCGACGCCCGTACAGGCAGAGGTGATCCCCGTTCTGCTCGAAAGCGATCGTGATGTCGTGGCCCTGGCACAGACCGGGACGGGCAAGACCGCAGCCTTCGGCCTGCCGATACTGGAGCTGCTGGAGTCGAACCAGACGGTGCCGCAGGCGCTGGTGCTCTGCCCGACCCGTGAACTCTGCATGCAGATCACGCGTGACCTGCAGAGCTACGCGTCCCGACTGCGGGCGATCAAGGTGCTTGCTGTCTACGGCGGCGCCGACATCGTGCCGCAGCTCAATGCGCTGAGGCGCGGCGTGCAGGTGGTGGTCGCCACCCCCGGCCGGATGCTCGACATCCTTCGTCGCAAGCGCGTCGATTTTTCCAAGATCGCCCGGGTCATCCTCGACGAGGCCGACGAGATGCTCAACATGGGCTTCGAGGAAGACCTCGAGGGGATCCTCTCGACGGTCCCCGACAGCGCGCAGACGCTTCTCTTCTCGGCCACCATGCCCAGGGAGGTCGAGAAGATCTCCCGCAAATACATGGATGACCCCGTCGAGATCACGCTGGGTACCCGCAACTCCGGTGGCGAGAACATCAGCCACGAATACTACGTGGCGCATGCCAAGGACCGCTACCGCACCCTGCGCCGTCTCGTGGACGTGTATCCCAGAATGTACGGCATCGTCTTCTGCCGCACACGCTTGGAGACCCAGCAGATAGCGGATCAGCTGAGCGTGGACGGCTACAACGCGGAGCCGCTCCACGGAGACCTCTCCCAGCAGCAGCGCGACAGCGTAATGAAGAAATTCCGCAAGCGGCACGTGCAGATCCTCGTGGCGACGGATGTCGCTGCCCGCGGCCTCGACGTAAACGACCTCTCCCACGTCGTCAACTACACCCTGCCGGACGATCTCAACTCCTATACCCATCGCACCGGACGCACGGGGCGGGCTGGCAAAGAGGGCATCGCCGTCTCCATCGTCCACCTGCGCGAGCGCTTCAAGATCAAGCACCTCGAAAGAGCGACAGGTAGAGAGTTCAACCAGCGGCCCGTGCCGACAGGCGGTGAGATCAGCCGCGTCCGGCTGATGAACCTGGCGGAGCGTGTGCGGGACACCGAGACCGGAACCGAGCTGATAGACAAACACATCGATGAAATGAGCGTCCTGCTGGGCGAGCTGTCCAAAGAAGAGGTCATCAAGCGATTCGCCGCCATCGACCTGCACCGCATGCTGATTTTCTACCGAGACGCGCCCGACCTCAACGCGTACGCGGCGCGGCGCCCGCCGGATCGCAGGCCGACCCGCAAATTCAGCGGCGGTGGGCAGGGAGGTCATGAGCAGCGCAATTCATCGACCGGCATGGTCGAGCTCGTCATGAACGTCGGGAGCCTCAACGGCCTCAACCCGGGGAAGTTGATGAACCTGGTCAACGTCGCTGATCGCAAGAGCAGCACGGACATCGGTCGCATCAACATCGGCAGGATGCAGTCCATCTTTGAAGTACCGGGCGCAGACTCCCAGGCCGTCATCGACAGCTTCGCTCGAAACCGCGTCAATCTGGACGGACGAAAGGTCAGCGTCGGCCTGGCAGGCGACACCCAGGCACCGCCCAAATCGTTCCGTGGCCCGAAACGCCACGGCCCGCCGGGCGGTGCCGGACATCAGGAAAAACACCGCAAAGGCGGTCGAGGTCAGACCGGCTCCAAGAAGAGACGTTGAGTTCATCAAAACGCACACAGTGACTTCGACCTTCACACAATGGAAGTCACGCCACCTGCCGGAGGCGCAGCATCCAACTCATCAACGGCACCGAGGTGGACAGCCGAGCCGGGGAGCCAGGAGTTTCGGATCCATCGGTCCTTGAACGCGTCAGTCCAGGTCCCGTGTTGCCGCCGATGGCGGATCAGAGACCCGACGATCCACCCCAGGAGAGCCAACTCGATGATGCCGTAGAGGACGACCTGGTAGATGCCGTTGAGCTTCACGCGGGCCCAGAGATCCACCGGCATCTGCTCGGTGAAGAGGTCCGTCGCGATAATCCCAGTAGGGGCTGACCCAGTCATGGGTCTCCACCATGTTGCGAGTAACCTCGCCATAGTGGGTCTTGTACCTCTTCATTATTCGTTCACCTTGATATTACTGGTGATTTCACCTCGACACTTCGGCTTTCTCCGCCCACATTATCTTGAGGCCTCCGATGTCCATAACGTCTGTCGTGCGCTTTTTGGACAGCAATCTGACGCTCCGATCCCGTGGTGTGCCAAAATACGATCGAGCCCTTCCGAGGCGCTGATCCCCATCAACCCATCCGGCGCCATTCTGCTTGCCCAGATGCGTCCGCCCTCAGGGTGGGCTCACCTAGTGTTGACAGGGCGATCGAATATTGGGGAGGCACAGGGAGTTCGGGTCGCAAGAGGCTCCCCGGCTCGGGTTCCTGGTCGCGGGCTCCCGGCTCGGATCATTCGGTGGTTGTGTTGGAAGAGCACCACTCCTGGGAGCCGGGAGTGGTCACAATCAGGGGAAGGGTTGCGGGAGCGTCTACGGCTAGTAGAGGCTGACGCTTTGGTACCACTTCTTGTAGTCGGCCTTGTGCTTCTTGAAGTGAAGCTTCGTCGACTTGATGAGGAAGAGGTAGCTGCCCTTGGGTCCGACGCCGTAGCCGCCGAAGATCAAGGTCTTGC
>CAZNWW010000508.1:0-3661 GCA_964576155.1 uncultured Myxococcales bacterium
CCTCGCCCGACGCTGCGTCACCCTTCGGCCCACGCCACGAGATAGCGACCAGGAATCCGAGCCGGGAGCCTGCGACCAGGAATCCGAGCCGGGAGTTTGGCGGCTGTCTCAGGAGCTGACACCCAAGCGAAACTCGGGTCATCTGTGAAGATCCCGGAGTTTGCAGATGTCTAGTCAATCCCAGGGGAAGATGTACCCCTCAAGCCCCAACTCCTTGCGCATCGTATCCATGTTGTCCTGCAGCGGCTTGTTGATCGGAGCGCCCCTGTCCTTGCGCTCGAGCCAGGCGAGGTGCTCCAGCTCGCCCGCGGTGAAGATCCGCTCCTGCCCCGGCGCTTTTTTACTATTCCGCATGGCCCGAAGGATCTCTCCGGTGGTGTGCTTGAAGTCGTCGAGATCGCAAAAGGCCTCGATATCGATGGCCTGGAAGAAGTGGCCGAGGCGGTAGGGCACCCGCTCGCCGTCCTCGAAGCCCAGGAGGCCCTTGAGGAAGGAGCCCTGCTGGAGTGCCGCGGAGAGAATCTCCACCACCGTCGCGTAGCCATACCCCTTGTAGCCGCCGGTCTCGGCGCCGATGCCGCCCACGGGGGTGAGGGCTGCGGTGCCCTTGACCAGGTCCACGAGGATCTGCTTCGTGTCCGTTCGTGTGGCGCCGTCCGACCCGATGACCCAGCCCTCGGGCAGTTCCTTCCCGGCTCGGTCGTAGACCTCGATCTTGCCCCGCTGGGTCACCGACGTGGCGCAGTCGATGCAGAACGGAAAGTCCTCGTCCGTAGGCATCCCGAAGACCAGGGGGTTGGTGCCCAGCATGTTCTCCACTCCGAAGGTCGGCGCTATGGAGGGGCGGGCATTGGTGCCGGTCATGCCGATGCAGCCCTGCTCGGCTGCCTGGAGGGTGAAGTAGCCGGCGATGCCGTAGTGGGTGGAGTTCCGAACGACGACCATGGCGGTGCCGTACTTCTTCGCCTTGTCGATGGCCATCTGCATCGCCCGCCTGGCGATCGCATGACCCATGCCGTCGTGGCCGTCGACAACCGCGGTGGTAGGCCCCTCCCGTACGATCTCGAAGTTCGTGACGGGCTCCTGGATACCCAGCCTGATCCGGTCATAGTAGATAGGCTTGAGGCGGCCTATGCCGTGGCTGTCGATGCCGCGCTTGTCCGAGGTGATCAGCACCTCCGCACACACCTCCGCGTCATCCCCCGGCACCCCGAGCCCGACAAATACGTCGACCATGAACTGCTCGAGTAAATCAAATTCGACCCAGTGTGTCATTGCTTCGGTCATAGGAACCTCCCCAAATCAGACCGCCGCCAGTATCCGCAACCATCCGACCGAAGGCAAGCTCGTTACGCAGCGCGTCGATCCGATTCATCGCGGGACCGTCCTCGTCGCGTCTATAGGTGGTTCAGTTCCTCGATGGCCAGCAAGGCTTCGATGGTGGACTCTGCTCCGGAATTGCGATTGACCTTGTCGGGGGCGATGACGCCGTCGAAGCAGGTTCCCCGTTCCTCGTCGTACATCCTGACCCCGGGCGGGTTGTCTCCGAGTTACCATGCATTCGCCTCGAGCGCCATGTCCCGATACTTCCTCTCGCCGGTGGTCCGGAAGATCTCCTGGCATCCCATCACGATCGCGTTGGTCCCGTATGCGATCTGGGGATAGAGCTTGACCTTGCCCTTTGCAATTTCTTCGGGGACGTGGGTATCCAGGAGCCGCCGGAAGAAGACGTCTGCCTCCATGCGAGCGGATGCGAGCCAGCTCTTGGCGCCTGGATGACTCTTCAGGATCCGGGCCGCCCTCGCCAGCGCCATGGACTGCCGGCTGCCCCAGTGATGCCAGAGGTGCGGCTTGTCCACCGAGCTGGGATGGGCACCATACAACAGCGAATCCCTGTCGTGGACCTGGAACTCGGTGAGACCGTCGCATAGCTTTCCTATCCTGTCGGCCATCGCCTCCTGAGGCCTGCTGAGATACAACTCCAGCATCCCCAACACCGCCTCGGAGGTGATATCGGAGGCTCCCTTGATGAGCCACGCAGGCACAGTCTTTCCTTCGACCTCGCGGTGCTGTCCGTACCTGGCAAGAGACGAGTCGTACCAGGGGAGCAGCCTGTTCGCCGCGGCTTCGAGCCTTTTTGCGAATTCCTTGTCCCGCGAGCCGAAGTACCTCACCCCGGTTCCCAGCGCCCACAGGGCCCGGGAGGCCCAGTAGCCGTGGTCCTTGAAGCTGGTATGGCCCTCCTTGTTGATGGACAGGTCGGGGAAGACGAAGTTGTAGAATCGCCCGTCCTCCGCCTGCATCCCCATCACAAAATTCAGCCCCATGCGCGCCATCCGCCGGGCTTCTTCGCTGCCGGTGCGTTCGGCATGAAGAATGGCGAACACGGTGAAACGGGCGACGTCGTCCACGCAGGTGAATCCTTCGTCGTCGTCCGTCGTCAGGACGAACTCCTCTCCCTCCGCATAGATGTAGATTGCCAAAGCCTCTTCCCCACCCATGAGAAACGGCTTTGCCAGATGCCTGACGTGCGCCAGGTTGGCGGCCGGGACGACCAGGGGCGCTGCTCCGGAACAGGCCATTGCTCCGACAACGGCCAGCAACGAAATGAATCGAGCAGACCGAACACGATCCTGTCCAAGCCGATTTGGTATCATTCGTTCTCTCCCGGTTTTTCCGCCTCCAGACATAGTATCCAAGGGCTCGAGAATTAGAAGGAGAGCTTCATGACGATGTAGCCGGCGACGGGCATGGCGCCGTACTCGGACTTGATGGAGAACCCCTGGGGCTTCTTGCCGATGGGGACCATGGCGCCGGCGAGGACCTTTGCGTTCTGGACCACGGACCAGCGGAGGCCTGCGGTGAGGAGGGCGGAGGGGTCGAGGAGGTTGGTGATAGCGGCCACGGAGAGGTGGAGCAGGGGGTGAAGCTCCTGGGAGAGGCTCAGGCCGGCGTAGTACCGCCCCATGTTGAACGCCTCGCCCCTCAGGAGGCGCTCGTTGCGGACCGGGTCCAGGATGAATGTCGAGTAGTTGTCGGGATCATCCACGCCGTAGCCGTTGTAGAAGAACTCTCCGGCCAGGGTGAGCTTGATTGGGAAGTAGTAGTCCGCGCCGATCACGCCTTGGATGTCCCAGCGCTCCCCGTCCTCATCCACGTTGGCCGCGATCTCACCGCGGACGCCGACCTTGCCGATCTCGCCCGTGGTCTCGAGGCCCACCATCCAGTTGCCGTCCTCCGACAGCTGGAACCGGGCAACCGAGACCGCCAGATCCCAGCGCCCGAAGCCAGTGCGGAAGCGGGCTCCGCCGTGGATCCAGTACTCCCGATCTATACCCTCGTGACGTTCGAAGGTGGCGATGAGATCGAGGCTGGTGCGTTGGCCCAGGTAGATCTCGCCGCGCACAGCGTCCACGCCGCGCTTCACGTCGGGGTCGATGTCCATGGGCGAGAAGGGGCTCCAGCGATCCGTGGGCTTCCAGAACCAGGCGCTGCCCCAGGAGATCGCCTGGCGGCCCACGGTCAGGTCCATGGGGCCGAGCGCGGCCTTGAGGTAGTACCGGTCCAGGTCGTTCTGGAGGAGGAGGCCCGAGCCGTCCACGTCCGGGATCGACCAGAGGCGGGGCCGGTCCGCCTGGGTGCTGCCGAAGCCGGGCATCGC
>CAZNWW010000509.1:0-3653 GCA_964576155.1 uncultured Myxococcales bacterium
CGCTCAACCAATCCTCCCCGATCTTCGTGGGAATCTTCGCGTTCCTGATCCTCCGGGAGCGCCCCCACTGGTTCGTTCTGCTCCTCGTGCTCGTTGGCTTCGCGGGGGCTACCCTCATCGTCTCCCCGGACCTGCGTGCCGTGAACATCCACGCGACCATTGGTCTCGCGTCCGCGATGGTCTCCGGGCTGGCCTACACCTGGGTTCGAAAGCTCCGCACCACAGACCGCCCCGAGACCATCGTGCGCTGGTTCTCTGGCATCGTCGCTGCGATTGGCCTGCCGATCATGTTCGTTCAGGGCTGGGTAGCGCCCTCCGTCCTCGAGCTCCTGGTCCTGATCGGGCTGGGGTTCACGAGCTTGTCGGGGCAGCTCTGCCTTACCTGGGCCTACCGCATGGGACAGGCCGCAGTGGTGAGCCCCTTCATCTACCTGGCGGTGCTCCTCACCCTCCTCGCCGGCTGGCTCTTCTGGGCGGAATGGCCCGGGAATGCGGCCCTCGCCGGTGTGGCCCTGCTGGTGGCCTCCTCCATCGGCATCGCTATCCTCGCTGGGAGAAATCGCGCAGTCGGGGCTGCACACAAAGGGCATGAGTCTCGTACGAGCGGAGCTTCGTCCGCTCAACTCGGCTACAAAGCCTCTACCACAGACCACATCGGCTAGATTTCGTAGGAAGCGTTCTCGTAGGGGACGTACCCACGGCAGGGCTGGCCGCGCAGGGACTCGCAGGGCGGGAGCCCGGTGGGGATCTCGATCCCCGGCACCAGGGGCAAGGCGACGCTGGAGGGGAAGGCCGCGTCATGAGACACCACATGGTGGGGCTGGGTGTCGTACTCCAGCAGGAGATATCGCCACCGGGCCATGCTGTCTCCGGGAGTGTCTACGAGGATCCGGAGGCGGGAGCCGGCCCGGAAGATGTGGGAGACGGGCATCAGCTCGACACGGACGAGATTCCACTCGTCGGGCACGAGGGGATGGATATCCTCCTTGTAGTGGCTCGCCGCGGGGCGTAGCTCGGTAGACACGTCCAGGAGGATCCGGTGGCTGGCCCGCAGCCACCCGACCTGGACGTAGGACTCCTGGCCGTCGGGCCGCACCTCGGTGACGGCTACCTCGATGTCCGCGTCATCGGCCTCGGAGCGGAGCCATAAATCCACGCTCCCGTGCCCGATGAGGACCGTGTCCTCGGCGAGGGGCTCGGTCACGAAGCTCAATGCCTTGCCCGGCTCCGGCTGGCGCCAGTCCCAGTTCGGCTGGAGGCCGCTCACCCCCCCCGAGGCCAGGGTGATTCTGTCTCCCGCCGCCGGGTCATTCTCCCAGGCGGACGCGCCGCCCTCAGGCCCGGGCGGGTCCTGGGATAAGAGGCCGTCGGGTTGGAAGTACCAACGGCTCACCTCGGTGCCTGGGATCGGCCACGCGTCGAAGTGCGCCTCGAAGGTCCCCTGGGGCGCGCCCGGAGCCACGTCCGGGTGTGCACCGCTCTCGAAGATCACCCGGAGATCCGGCTCGGCTTCGTAGTCAGCGAGGGCCTCGTCGAAGTCTGTATACTCGTCGATCCCCGTCCCGTAGACGTCCTCCATGAAGACGGGGACCATGAAGTAGAAGTCCTGGGGGACCACCGGGATCTCCAGATCCACGTAGAACGAGAGGAAGTTGTACCACTCGGCGAGGATCTGGGGTGAGAACCCGTCCGGGTGGACCCCGTTCGTCATGGTGAAGCGCCTCGCCGGAGCTCCGCTGAAGTCGTCGAAGAGGATCGGAAAGTGGGGCCCGGTCTGCTCGTCATGGAGCTGACCCACGAGGAACACCGGCACCTCGATCTCATGGACGAACATGTGGGGGTCGAGGGGGCCGGCGACCTCGTCGGTGTAGTAGGGGTTGTCATAGGCTTTCTGAATCACGTCCAGCTTCTGGCTGTGGAGGAGCTGGTTCTCGGCGCACAGCGCATCACCGCCGTCCACGACCTCCTGGATCCAGCCATGCGCGTAGGGGTCGGCCTTGTCGAGGACCATCTCGATCCACTCCATGGCGAAGCCGATGTTATAGATCCCGCCGGGCACCAAGGTCGTGGTGGTGTTGCCGATGACGGACATGGGCGCGATGGCTGCGAGGCTCGGGGGCCTCGTCTTCGCGGTGAAGAGCTGTGCTATCCCTGGAAAGGACAGACCGACCATTCCAACGTGATGGTGCTTTACCCATTCCTGATGGGCCACGATCTCGACCGCGTCATAGCCATCCATGAGTTGGAGGGGCTCGAAATAGTCATAGGCCCCGCCGGAGCATCCCGTGCCCCGCATGTTCACACCGACCGATGCAAAGCCGAACACACCCGCGATGAGCGCCGCGGGGTCAGAAGGGGCGTCACAGAGCACCGGATAGAGCCCGCAGAAGCCCTCGGCGATGCCGCCGATGGACTGGCCCGGACGGGACGGGCTGTAGCCGGAGTAGCCCACCACCGTGGGATACGGCCCCTCATCCGGAGGACCGGGGAGGGAGACGAAAATAGACAGGGGCGTTCCGTCCCGTGTGTAGAGGTACCCGAAGCCCGGCTCCAGAATCTGGTCTGCATAGAAAGACTCGCCGGGCAAGCAGTCCTCGTTGGACAGGACCGGGAGGGGGCCGGTGTAGTCGTCGGGATCGTCGATGGGCCGCACCGCGTAGCCTGCGCCGGTCGGCACCTGGCGGAGGACCACGGAACCCTGGTAGTCGGTGACCCCCTCGGCAATGCGCACTCCGTCTGCGTCCACAGCCTCGAAGGTCACATCGGGGGCGTAGCCCCAGATCTGGATCTGCTCGATGCTCTCCCGAACGTTGTAGTTCTCAGACACCCGCAGCGGGGGCCCGATCGGAGGCACGTCCTCGATGGTGTCCACAGGCAGGATCTCTGCGGGGACCTGGTCGAAGTCCATCACCTCCCCGGCGTCCTCCGCGCCTTCGACGTCGTGCTCCGTACTCGAGCGCTCGCTGCCATCACAGGCGACGAAGAGAACGATGAAGATCGTGAACAGGACGAATCGCTGCATCCTGACTCCTCAGCTAATAAATGCATCCTGCGTCATCGCGACGAACTGTGCCCGGGTCGAAGCGCCTGTCGGAGAAATTACCAGACGATGAGGTGGTCTGGTCAGCAGACGTACTTGCTGGTCTCTGGGTGGAGATAACGCTCAGCCAGGACGCAGTCGTAGCCCGAGCGGCATCCCCCGGTCTCGGCGATCTCGTCGAGGTACCTGCGAAACAACAAACCAGCAGCGCAATCGACCTGCTCGGAGAAGCCGGCCTGAAGGGAGCTGCAGGCACCCCCGTTCGGACAGGCGCAGCCCATGGCCCGATCGATCAGGTAATCCGACGCGATCACCGTCTTTGGAGACCAGGCCGGTCTCCACCTGGAGTTTGACCAGCAGGACCAGGGAGTTGATCCCGTGGCGGGTCCCCGCCTCCACCAGGATCTCCGCAGCGGAGAGCCCGGCCTCGTAGTGATCCACCAGGAAGCTCCGGGTCTCGTAGGGGTTTGACTCGAAGAAGGCCTGGATCTCTGCGACGCTGATGTACCCGGGGTCAGCGAAGACGCCCTCGTCGATGAGGTAGTGACGGTTGAACGCAGCCCCGTCACCCTTGATCGGGATCACCTCGACGAGGTCAGCCGCCGGAATCTCC
>CAZNWW010000510.1:0-1011 GCA_964576155.1 uncultured Myxococcales bacterium
CCGGGTCACACGCGTCATCGGTGCACGGGTTTCCATCGACGCAGGTCAGCGTCCCGGTGCCGCCACAGGTGCCCCCGGCGCAGATGTCACCGGTGGTGCAGGCGCTGTTGTCATCGCAGGGGAGGGTGTTGGCCAGGGTCTGGCAACCCGCCAACGGAGAGCAGTAGTCCGTGGTGCAGGGGTTCACATCATCGCAGATCACGACGTCCTCGAAGCCACAGACACTGTCCGCACAGGCATCGCCGGTGGTACAGGCGTTCCCATCGTCGCAGGCCGCAGCGTTCGGCGAATAGACACAGGTCCCATCCACATCGCAGAGATCATCGGTGCAGGGATTCCCGTCGTCGCAGTCCAAGGCTGCGCCGGACACGCAGGCGCCATCATCGCATGCGTCGTTCACCGTGCAGGGATCATCGTCGTCACACGCGCCTGTAACCGGCGGGTTCTCACACCCGCCTCCGGGCTGACAGACATCCTTGGTGCAGGGGTTCCCGTCGTCGCAGTCCAGGGATCCCGTGCCAAGACAGAGGCCGCTCGCACAGACATCCCCCGTGGTGCAGGTGTTCCCATCATCGCAGGTCACCGTGTTGTTCCCGTGCAGACACCCGTCCTCGGGATCGCAGGAATCGTCGGTGCAGGGATTCCCGTCGTCGCAGGCCAGGGAGCCGCCTGACTGGCACGAGCCAAGCTCGCAGACATCGCCCAGGGTGCACACGTCCCCATCATCGCAAGGCGCAGCGTTGAGGGTGAACAGACAGCCGGAGTCCGGGTCGCAGGAGTCGTCGGTACAGATCTCGCCGTCGTTGCAGGGAATCGCCGACCCCGGTGAGCATGCCCCGTCCTGGCAGGCGTCCCCTGCCGTGCATGCATTCTGATCGTCGCACGCCACGGTGTTCGGCAGTGACAGGCACCCGTCCTCCGGGTCGCAGGAGTCGTCGGTGCAGGGGTTGGCGTCGTCACAGAGGACGGGAACGCCTGCGCAGGTCTCGCCCTCGGTGCAGGCGTTGCCGT
>CAZNWW010000510.1:1021-3644 GCA_964576155.1 uncultured Myxococcales bacterium
CGTTACAGATGACGGGCACGCCTGCGCAAATTCCGTCCGCGCAGAGGTCCCCCGAGCTGCATGCATCGCCGTCGTCACAGGGCGCCGTGTTGGCCGGATGGAGGCAACCTCCCACCGGATCGCAGGTGTCCGTGGTGCAGACGTCCCCGTCGCCGCAGTCCACCGCCGTCCCCGGAGCGCAGACGCCGGTATCACAAGTATCGCCGTCGGTGCAGGCGTTCCCGTCATCGCAGGGATCTTCATTGGGGGTGAACAGGCAACCCGACGCACCCTCGCAGGAATCGTCCGTGCAGGGGTTGGCGTCGTCACAGAGGACGAACGCTCCACCACACAGGCCGCCGACGCAGGTGTCTCCATTAGTACACGCGTCACCATCGTCACAGGGCGCTGCGTTGGGCAGATTCACACAGCCAACGGCCGGATCACAGGTGTCGTCGGTGCAGACGTCGGCGTCGTCGCATCCCACTGCGACGCCGCCCAGACACGCGCCGCCTGCGCAGGTCTCGCCCTCGGTGCAGGCGTTGCCGTCGTCGCAGATGGCTGCATTGGGCGTGAAGACGCAACCGCTAAGCGGCTCGCAGGAGTCGTCGGTGCAGACCTGTCCGTCGTCGCAGGCCAGGCCACCCCCGCCCAGGCAGACGCCGCCCTGACAGGCGTCACCCACGGTGCAGACGTTGCCGTCTTCGCAGGCAAGGGAGTTGGGCGTGTGGCTACAGCCGATCCCCGCCTCGCACGCGTCGTCGGTGCACGGGTTGCCGTCATTGCAGTTCGCGTCCAGGCCGGGTTCGCAGGCCCCCGCTGCGCAGGTGTCCGCTACGGTGCACGGGTCCCCGTCGTCGCAGGGAAACCCATCGTTGGCAGGGGCGACGCCGCACCCGCCGGTCTCCCCGTCGCAGACAGGGACGAGGCAGGGTGCGTCAGATCCCTCAGGTGCCGGGCATTCGATCAAGGTCTCCGGATCGACGACGCATTGGAAGGGCAGCCCACCGGTATCGCAGACCAGGGTGCCGTTGCAGAGGTCCCCGTCCTCGAGGGGCCAGCAGTCTTCTGCTACCACGCAGTCGCACGAGACCGGTGTACCCGCGCAGACGCTGTCCCCGCACTCGTCAGCGACTGTGCAGGGGTCCCCGTCATCGCAGTCCTCTGCGTTGGAGACGTGGTCGCAGCCGCCGATCTCGGTGCAGGAGTCATCGGTGCAGGGATTTAGGTCATCGCAGATCACCGGATCCCCGACGCAGACGCCGGCGATGCAATGGTCAGCGGCGGTGCACGGATTGCCGTCGATGCACTCCCCGCTCTCCAGCGCTACGTGTTCGCAGCCGGCCTCACCCAGGCATGCGTCCTCTGTGCAGAGGTTCTCGTCATCGCAGGTCTCCTCGTCCACCTGTCCGTCGCAGTCGTCATCCGCGCCGTTACAGATCTCCGCTACGGGCTCAGCAGCATCACAGCCTGACAGACCGTCCTCCAGGCAAACACGGTTGCCCGGACAGACTCCCGCCTCGCTGCTCACCGCGCAGGGCGTCCCACGCCCCAACTCGATGGATCGGGCGGTGCAGGTGCACTCCCCATCCTGGGGCACACATTGTGGCAAGGTGGCGCCCTGCGCGGTCGTCTTCTCCTCGCAAAGGAACCCCTCGGGGCAATCGCCGTCGGTCTCACAGCCGCCGCCACAGAAGGCGCCCTCTACCTGGCCATACACGACGCAGGCTGCCTGGGTCCCGCCGACACCGCCGCAGTCAGAAGCGGCGGCGCAAGGGACGCAGAGGGTAGCAAAGTCCGAGATGCAGACGAAGACCACGTCCGGATCGGTCCCGGCGACCTGCTGGCAGGTCCAGCCGGCGGGACAGTCCTCCTGGCAGGTCTCCGTACAGACGCCGGTCCCCAGGTGGGTCACGCACCAACCCGAGAGACAGTCTCCGTTCTCCGCACAGGGATCCAGGAAGCACCCGGTGCCGGGCGCGCAGAGGGGCTCGGCGTCCACGGCCATGTCCACGGTTTCGATCCCGTCCGGGAACAGATCCAACCCCCCGCCTGCGTCGCTGTCCACGCCCGCGGTCCCGTCCATCGCGTCTTCGGCGTCCACGCCTCCCGACGTGTCATCTTCAGCATTGATCGTCGTCCCACCATTGCAGGAGACCAGGAGAGCCAGGAGCATGATCCAACTGACGAAACTGGTACGCACGGCGTCACCCCCTCGGTTCGGGACATCCTGAATATGATGACAGCCCGGGGAGCACAGATCCAGTGGTGACGGCATTACTTCCTGACCAGGGAGGCACCACACAGAGCTATTCGCCCCGTCGTTCCTCGTTCATCCGTCGAAACATCGTGCAGAGCGGGAGCTCCTCATCCGGATCGACGCCCGGGTAGTTGGCACGCTCCTCCTCCCCAGGCCAGCGGCAGCCCTCCTCGGGATCGCAGATCATTCCCCGGACGCAGTCCTCTTCCATGCGGCAGCTGCCTCCCTGACGCCCCTGAGGTGCGCAGAGGCCGTCTAGGCAACTGAGGCCGAACGCGCAGGTCCCCACACGACAGCGCCCTCGCCTGCACCAGGGTTGGGCGCCGTCGCAGACCTGCCCAGCGCCCCGGGGAGGGCTGCAGGTGCCGCGGACGCAGAACATCT
>CAZNWW010000511.1:0-3639 GCA_964576155.1 uncultured Myxococcales bacterium
CTGGCGAACGGCCTGGACAACTGCCCCGGCGTCTTCAACCCGGGCCAGGCGGACGCGGACGGCGACGACGTGGGCGACGCGTGCGACGACGACCCGGACGGGGACGGCGTTCCCGACGGCGACGACAACTGTCCGGACGCGTACAACCCCGCCCAGGAGAACTTGGACGACGACGACCTGGGCGACGCCTGCGACGACGACGATGACGGCGACGGCGACCCCGACGAAACCGACTGCGCGTCCATGGATCCCGAGATCCACGCAGGGGCCCTGGAGTCCTGCAACGGCGTGGACGACAACTGCAACGGCCTCGTGGACGAGGGATACCCGGACTTTGACATCGACGGCCTCAAGGACTGCGTGGACGACGACGACGACGGCGACGGTGACCCTGATGCGACGGATTGTGCGCCACAGGATCCGACCATCCACGACGGCGCGGCCGAGGTGTGCAACGGCCAGGACGACGACTGCAACGACGCCACGGACGAGGGGCTCGGGATCCTGTCCTGCGGCCTGGGTCAATGTACTCACCAGGTCGAGGCCTGTGTGGATGGGCAGCCCCAGTACTGCAACCCCTTCGAGGGCGCGTCGCCGGAGATCTGCGACGGCGACGACAACAACTGCAACGGCCTCATCGACGAGGGCCTCGGCACCACCACCTGCGGCCTGGGCCCCTGCGTCCACACAGTGGCCAACTGCCTGGAGGGCGTCATCCAGAAATGCGACCCCTGGGAGGATGCGATCGACGAGATCTGCAATGGCGTGGACGACGACTGCAACGGACAGATCGACGAAGACCTCGGCTCCACAACCTGCGGTGCCGGGATCTGCGCGCACACAGCGCCCAACTGCGCCGACGGCGCGCCGCAGCTCTGTGACCCTTACGAGGGCGAAGGTGAAGAGGTCTGCAACGGCCTGGACGACGACTGCAACGGACCCATCGACGAGGCCCTCGGCGCCACCGCCTGCGGCCAGGGCATCTGCGAGCACACGGTCGACAACTGTGTCGGCGGCGCACCCCAGGTCTGTGATCCGTGGGAGGGCTCAGTGAACGAATTCTGCAACGACCTGGACGATGACTGCGATGGGTTTGTCGACGAGGACCTCGGCTCCACCACCTGCGGCCAGGGCGTCTGCGAGCACGCGGTGGACAACTGCACGGACGGCGAACCCCAGGTCTGCAATCCCTTCGAGGGCGCAGGTGTCGAGATCTGCAACGGCCTGAACGACGACTGCGACAGCGACACCGACGAGGACCTGGGCACCACCGGCTGCGGCCTGGGCGTGTGCGAACACACGGTGGACAACTGCGCGGATGGGGCACCCCAGGTCTGCGACCCCCTCGAGGGTGCGGTGGACGAGATCTGCTTCAACGCGGTGGACGAGGACTGCGACGGCTCCCTGGACAACGGCTGCCAGTTCGTTGACTGCGCAGATCTCCTCGACAACAACCCCAACCTGGCCAGCGGCACCTACACGGTGGACCCCGACGGTGACGGCGGCAGCGCCCCGGTTCAGGTCTACTGCGAGATGGACTTCGACGACGGCGGGTGGACCCGGGTCGCGGACAACCACCACGTGTACGGGACCGGCTGGGATTCGACCCAGCGCAACACCCAGGGCTTCACGTACACCGAGGTCTGGGTCCAGCACGCCAGCGGCTCGGTGCACGCACATTGCACCTACCCGGAGAACCTCCCCGGCTGCAACAACATCGGCTTCCACTTCGGCGGGGGCGGAGCCCTCTACGGCGCCCTGAACTGGGGCTCGTCCACCTGCGGGACGCCAGTGACCACGATCAGCGCAACCACCTACTACGCCGGGACCTGGAACTTCAAGATCGGACGACCCCAGTCTTCAGCGACGATCCAGCTCATGACCATGGAGGGGCGGACCAGCTGCACCACCGGCGACAACTCGGGGCACGCCTACATGGACGTGTACGTCCGGTAGAAGTAGAAAGGATAATGAGAATGGGGATCGGTCGTGCGGTGAGGGGGATGATCTTCCACATACGTAGCAGCGTTCTGTTTGTTTTTCTCCTGGTAATTGCGAGCTGCAGCCCGAAAACGACGTCGGAAGATCTGGTGCCGGACCACGGGACGGAAGTCGCAGCGGTCGACGTCGAGGTAGATGCCTCGGTGGGGCCGCCGGAGTATCCTTATTGTGATGTTGACGAAACGACGGTAGACGCCATCTGGGCTGAGATGACGTTGCGGCAGCGGATCGGACAGCGGGTCATCGTCGGGGCGTTCAGGGCCGGGGACGGCCTCGAGCCGGAGACCGAAATACTGCTCACCGACTACGCCGTCGCCGGGGTGTTCATCGGTCCGCCGGAGGGCATCGCCATGGACGCGCCGGAGACCACCGCGCGCTTCGTGCACCAGAACAAGGCCATCGGCTTCGAGGCCACCGGCGCGCCATTGTTCGTGTGTCTCGACCAGGAGGGCGGCCCCAATGCGGGAGTGAACTCCCTCACCGGGGGCACCGATACCATCGGCTCCATGCCCATCGGTGCGACGGCGGACCCGGCGGTCGCGTACGAGCAGTTCGACATCATGGCCAGGGAGATTGCGGCCCTGGGCTTCAACATGGACCTGGGCCCAGTGCTGGACACCCTGGTGACGACCCGCCACGGGAACTTGAACACCCGGCCTTTCGGTCCTGATCCGACGCTCAACGCCGCCCTGGGTGCAGCCGCGGTGGAGGCCCTCCAGATGAACCGGATCCTGGCTGTAGGCAAGCACTTCCCCGGGGACGGCTGGTCGAGCGGGAACACCCACCAGGTCGACGTCCTCGTGGACGCTGACAGGGCGTCCCTGGATGCGATCCTCCTGCCGCCCTTCAAGGCAGCGATCGCGCATGGCGCAGATGGGATCATGACGATCCCAGCGGCCTACGCGGCCTTGGACCCGGATCGCTCAGCGATCACCTCCCGCGCGGTGACCACGGGCCTCCTCAAGGAGGAGCTGGGCTTCGAGGGCCTCGTAATCACCGACGCCCTGGGCATGGCCGGCGCCGAGATCGGCCTCACCGACGACCAGCTCCCGGGCCTGGAGGCCCTGAAAGCCGGCGCGGACATCCTGCTCTACGTGAACTTCTTCCCGGACGAGGCGGAGGAGCTGTACAGCCGGATCGAGGAGGCCCTCGATACCGGCGAGTTGGACCCGCTGGAGTTCGAAGAGGGGGTCAGGCGGGTCCTCCGGATGAAGCAACGGTACTGCCTCTTTGAGGACCCGGTCGCGCCGAAGGAGGCCGACATCGAGAGCATCGCCGAGCACCTGGCGCACTCCGCGGACGCCGCCTTGTCGCGGAAACACGCTGATCGCGCCGTCGTCCTCCTGCGGAACGACGGCATCCTGCCCCTGACCGACGAGCGGATCCTCTACGTGGGACCGGACACGATCTTCTCTGACCCGGGATCCGGCTGGTTGAACATGCTGGACCAGACCTTCGGGGACGCGCTCGCCGCAGCAGGCGCGGACGTTGACCAGGTGACCAGTTTCCTGCCCATGAACCCGAGCATGGTCTTCTCCCAGGTCATGAACCGCATCGATGACGCAGACGTGCTCGTCGTGGGCACCCTCCAGGGACGGTTCTCCCTGGATCAGCAGCAGCTCCTGGAGTGGCTCCTGG
>CAZNWW010000512.1:0-3626 GCA_964576155.1 uncultured Myxococcales bacterium
GTCTCCGAGGGGAGGGTGGACTTCCGGGATCTGGTCCGGAATCTGAGTCGCAAGATGCGGTGCCGTGTGGAGATGCGGCAGATCGGGCCGCGGGACGAGACCCGCCTCCTCGGTGGCGTGGGGACCTGCGGCCGTGAGTTCTGCTGCGCTACCCACCTCAAGCAGTTCGAGTCCATCCGGATCCGCATGGTGAAGGACCAGGGCCTCGTGCTCAACCCGCAGAAGGTCTCCGGCGGCTGCGGAAAGCTCAAGTGCTGCCTCGCGTACGAGGTGGACGTGTACCGTATACTGCGAAAGGGCATGCCCGGACTTGGGAAGATCGTGCAAACCCCCGACGGCGATGGAAAGGTCAGGGAGGTCAATGTCCTGAATCGGAAGGTCGGGGTCCTCGTGGAGGGCGCAGGGTACAAGACCTATCCGGTAGCGCTGCTCTCCAACCGGGAGGGTGTTCCCTACGACCCCGAGGGGAAGGCGGTCCTCAAGGCCGCAGAGGCCGAGGAGAAGGCCCGCAAGTTGGAGATGGAGCAGGCCCTCATCCCGCCCTCCGTGCCCAGGAAGGGCGGCGAGTCTGGTCACACGGACGGCGCCGCCAGGAAGAAGCGACGCTCCCGACGACGGCGCGGCAAAGGACAAGGTGGCGAAGGAGAGGCGCGAGCTCGAGACAGGCAGCCTGACCGGGATCGCCAGGGTCGGCGGCCCCGTCCACCAGGTCAGCAGCCTCGGTCCGACAGACCCGACCAGGGCGGCGACGCGCCGAAGAAGAAGAGACGTTCCCGGCACCGACGTGGCGGTCGCAGGCCCGCTGGTCAGGGCGGCGGCGGCGGCGGCGGCGGTGGCGGCGGCGGTGGCGGTGGCGGTGGTTCACCGCCCGCGTCCGGCTGATCCGATCCACCCATGGGCCGAAAGAAACTGAAGCCCCAAGCCCCGCCAGGGTTGGGGATCATCGACTCACACGCACATCTGGACGGTGCCATGTTCCGAGAGGATCGTGACGCAGCCCTCGACCGCGCATGGGCCGCGGGCCTCGGAGGGATCGTGGTCATCGCGGCTGCGGGGGCGCGGACCGTGTTCCGTGAAGTTGCGGACCTCGTCGCAACGTCGTCTCGGCTCTGGATGACCGCCGGGGTTCATCCCCACGACGCGGACCGCGCCGACGGGCTCTGGGACAGGCTCGTGGAGGTGGTGGACGAGGGACGCTGCGTCGCCGTTGGAGAGACAGGACTCGACCACTTCTACGACCACTCCACCCGTGTCGGTCAGGTCAGGAGCTTCGAGCGGCATATCGAGTTGGCTCTCGACCGGGCTCTCCCTCTCGTCCTGCACGTAAGAGACGCCCACCGGGAGGCCCTCGACATCCTCGATGCCCACGGATCCACCTGGAGAGGAGTGGTCCACTGTTTCACAAGCGGCCCCGAGGAAGCCGAGGATTGGCTGGTCCGGGGGTTTCACCTCTCCATCCCCGGAGTCGTGACCTTCCCGAAGCGCGGCGCCCTCGGGGACGCGGTCGGTCGAATACCCCGGGACCGCCTCCTCGTGGAGACGGACTCACCCTATCTCACGCCCGCGCCCTGGCGCGGACGCCGGAACGAGCCGGCGCATGTGGTCTGGACCGCGCAGGAGATTGCGTCCTTGCGCAATGAGATGTACGAGGACCTCGTCGAGGTGTTGATCACCAACACGCTTCAACTTTTTCCATTTCGGTTAACTGACCACTTGATTTAATGTCTCATTCGACTATGTTTTAGCTGTCGTCTATCATAGAGATAGATCACAAACAGGTTGGAGGTAGCTGGTGAACCTGGAAAAGATATCATTGATAGAGTTCGAGAAGATCCTGACGTCGGGGTCCAAGCGGGCTCCCTACGGGCAGAACCAGGCGATGCTCCGCAGGGCCGAAGACGAGCCGGTCAAGCTCACCTTCGAGACCGACAAGAAGGCGATCAGCAAGCAGACCGCGCTGTACGTCGTACGGCGGAAGCTCAACGCGCAGGTGCGGATCGTACGGAAGAAGAACTTGTTGTTCATTGGCCCCGGCGAGTACGTGCCCTCGGACCGCAGCAGGAAGAAGTAGCTGGGCTGTTTGTCCGGCGGGCCGCTCGAGGCGACCTCCCGGAGAGTCAGTTCAGCGATATGCGACGACGACGTGATTCCGGGTGGTGAAGACCGCCCGGGGCGTCATCCCCCCCCTAGGTTTCGCCGGGATCAGGTGCTTGTCTTTCTTGTATTTCTTGTTGATCGCACCTTTGATGCCACTCGCGTAACGTGAGTCATTGTTCTTGAGCAGCTTGACAGCGGTGGCCTTGGGTCGCGCCACGACCACGCCGTTGGGGTTGAGTTCAAGGGTCACCACGACGTCGATGACCAGCCCGGCCTGGACCCCGGCGATGAGCTTCTTCTTGTGGCTGGCCGGGATGCCTGCGTTGAGCTTCACGTTCTTCCCCTTGATCAGCAGGACGAACTTGATCCTGCCGCCGGGCATCAGCTCCACGCCCTTCAAGTCGGTGATGATGAAGGTGCCCTGAATCTTGGGGTGGATCTTCGATGCGGGGAAGCTGTACTTGATGAAGGCCTTCTTTCCGACAGCCTTGATCTCCTTCGGCGTGAGCAGCACGTAGTGCGCGCCGTCCATGGTCCCCTTCTCGAGGGCCTGGGCGTAGTCATCCAGGAACATGGCCGCTTTCTTGAGCTTCTTGATGCGACCCTTCTTGGTCGCATTGTCGGCCTTGAGCGCGTTGACCTGCTCCTGCAGGGTCGGGCCTCCGCAGGCCTGGAGGAGGGCCAGGGCGAGGATGGTCAGTAAGATGTGCCGTCCCATCAGTTCCCTCCTTTCTTATGGATGATCACGTTGTGCTTGCCGCTCTTTTTCTTGATCTTCTTCTTGATCTTGCTGTCCGATTTTCTGGTTTTCTTCTTCGGGCCGGGCTTCTTTACGTGGTTCGGCCTGGAGGTTGCAGGCGCCGCGGCGCCGCGCTTGGTGCTCAGGCTGGATGGGTGGTCCTCGAGGCCGCCGCGGGCGCTGCCCTGGCCGATGTTCAGGTAGAAGGTCCCGGCCTTCTTCTTGAACTTGAGGGGGCCCATCACCAGGGCGTCGAACCGGAGGCTCCCGACCGCGCTGCGCAGGACCCGGCTCTTGCCTTTCAGGTTGCGCTTCGCCTCAGCCTTGCTGGCGCGGTCAAAGGCCTGGTTGCTGAGTGCGCCGAGCTGCTTCTTGAGATGTCTGTTCTCAATCTTCAACGCCTCGAGCTTCTGGCTCAGCTCGGAGTCGCTTACTCCGCCGTCTGCCCCCGAGCAGCTTGCGAGGGCGAGGGTGAGAGCCAGCGCCCAACATGTTCTTGTCATCATCACACCTCGCTCCTCTGGTTTCACCTGACCTTCATATCAGACGGCGCTCTACGACGGCAACCGGAACGAATCATTCACCCGATGGTTCGAGGCACGCGTCGCGTACCCTCTGTATCTGGGGGTCGCCGGGGCGCAGGGAGGAGGCGCGGATTGCGTGATTTCGGGCGGCCTCGCCGTCCCCGGCCTCCAGGAGGAGGACAGCCAGGTTCGCGTGGGCCGCGGCGCTGCGGGGATTCCATCGAGCGGCCCGCCGCAGCGCGGCTATGCCTTCCTGCAGATTCCCC
>CAZNWW010000513.1:0-3619 GCA_964576155.1 uncultured Myxococcales bacterium
CAACCGGACCTTCACCCTCGAGGAGAGTCGGCGGATCGTCTCGGCCGCCTCCCCTGTGCCGGTGTACTGTTTCTGGGACTTCATCGGCGGGAATGGGCTCGTCGGCGGGCACGGCTTCGATGCATACGAACACGGGCTGGTGGTAGCGTCCCTCGCATATCGCATCCTGAACGGTGAGGACGCGAATGACATCCCGGTCCAGATCAGGACACCCAACCCGTGGACGTTTGACTTCGCCGCGCTCCAGCGCTTCGACCTCGACATCGACGACCTTCCGCCCGGCAGCGTCGTCCTGGACATCCCGACGACGTTCTATTCGCAGAACTGGCCGTGGCTCTGGGGGATCGCCCTCCTCCTGTTCCTGGAGGCCCTGCTGGTGGCCGGGTATCTCATCGGCCGGACGAAACGCCGGAGGCTCGAGGATCAGCTCCGCCACGCCCAGAAGATGGAGGCGGTGGGGCGCCTGGCCGGCGGCATCGCTCATGACTTCAGGAACCAGCTCACCGTAATCGAAGGATACTGCGACCTCCTCGGCCGGAAGATCCCCGAGAGCACGGAGCTGAGGCGACTCCTGGACCGGATCACCACCGCGTCGAGGCGCTCCACAGCGCTCACCTCGAGGCTCCTCACCTTCAGCCGCAGGCACAGCCTCCAGCCCGAGGTCATCGACCTGGTGCAGGTCGTGATGGACATGGACCAGACGATCCGGCTCATGACGGGGCCGGACATCACCCTCACCCTGGACTCGGAGCCCGACGCAGTCCATGTCTGGCTGGATAGGGATCAGCTGGAGCAGGCCGTCCTGAACCTCGTGACCAACGCGCGTGACGCGATGCCCGCGGGGGGCCATCTCTCGCTCCGTATTCGGGACGCGGCCGACGTTGAGGGCTTCGATGGCTTCCATCCGGATATTCTCAAACAGGACCATGTGCTCCTCGAAGTGGCAGATAGCGGTGAAGGCATGGCCGCGGACGTGAAGTCCCGAGTCTTCGAACCCTTCTTCAGCACCAAGGAGGCCGGGAGGGGAACAGGGCTCGGGCTCTCCATGGTCTACGGCTTCGTCCAGCAGAGCGGCGGCGATGTCCACGTGGCGAGCGCGCCCGGTGCAGGCACGAGCTTCACCATCCTCCTCCCCATCATCCCCCCCGCGTCTGAACCCGCGGATCTCGCGGAGGCAGGGACCACCGAAGATCCCGAGCTGACCGCCACGATCCTCGTGGTGGACGACGAGGATTCCGTTCGGGAGTTCATCGTCGAGAGTCTCGAGCACCTCGGCTTCGTCGTCCTGGACACCGCGGACCCGCGGGACGCGGTCTCCATGGCATTGAACCGAGGGGGAATCCAGTTGCTGATCACCGACGTGGAGATGCCGTCCATGACGGGCCCGGATCTGGCCGACCTCCTCCGCAAACACTTCCCGGGGCTGCCGGTTCTGTTCATCTCCGGTTATACACGACTCATGGACGAGGACGCCGCGTTGGAAGAGGAGTGGTTCCTCACGAAGCCCTTCTCCGTGGACGTCCTGGCCGCCAAGGTCCACAAGATCCTCGCCACACCGCCCCTATCCAAAACGTAAGGGCTACTTGCACTCCTGGTACTCGAGCTTGATCTCTCCGCCGGAGGATGCCTTCACGCGGACGCGCCAGACGCCGCCGGACTTGTTGGCGCGCACCGTGAAGCCCTCCCCTTTCTGAGGCGTGGAGAGCATCGCGTTCTTTTCGCTGTCGGACGGCGCTGTACAGGGGACATCCTTCAGCTTGTCGAAGGTCTGGGTTCCGAACCGATGCAGGGGCAGGTAGGAGGTCCCCTGTCGGCCCGCCTTCAGGTCCAGGCCGGTGCCGTGCTTGTACGCCACGAGATCGACCTTCATCCCGGAGCCGTCCGCCAGGACGCTCCCCGTGGAGAAAATCGCGCCCTTGTCCGCGTGGAGCGCGGCGGTGCGGACCTTGGGGGCTGCAGGGGCGGCCTTCTTCTTCGTCTGGACCTTCTTCTTCTTCTTGTGTTTCTTCTTGTGCTTCTTTTTGTGCTTCCCCTTGTGCTTCCCCTTGTGCTTTTTTGACGCAGTCAACGCGCTCTTGCCTGTCTTCTTGCTCCCAGAGGAGCCGGAGCAGCTGCCAAATGCGAGCGCGATGGCGATGAGCATGATCCAAGAGAACCTGTATATGGTCGTTCCTCCCATTCCTACTTCCAGTATCCGTAGTCCTTGAGGATCCCCCGTGTGGCGGGATCAACTATCCGCTCCTTCTCGAAGTCGCCTTCGAGGAAGGGGTCGTCAGTGGCCCCCGCAGCGCCGGGCCCTGTGCGCCAGACGAAGACGCCGAGATCTTCACCGGGGATCCGATGGGGCGGGGTCCGGGAGTTCAGCATGGTAGCGGCCTCCTCCGGGCCCCACGTGGTTGCGCTCAGGGTGGCGAGACCGTCACGGCCCGCATAGACCCGGTGATGATCGAGGGGCGCCCCGTCCACCACCAGGTCCAGGGTCATCGGCGCGTCCGGGGGCGCGGTGCGAACACGAAGCCGCGGCTCCGAGTCCGGCGTCACGTCCATCGCTACGGTGATCCCGTCACGGCCGGGGAGCTGCCGGAACGCGCCGTCGGGTCCGCGGTACTCCGCGTGGGCGATCCTCCCCACCGCCCGGATGGTGCCCTCGAACCGCCGGGTCTCGGGCCCCTCCCCGGAGAAGGCCATGTGGTAGACGGCGCTCCCGGGGTGACCCTCCTGCTCCGGAGTCGCTGCAGAGGGCGCAGGCGGCTCCCGGCCGGGGATAGGCGGTGTCGGCCGGGGGATCCCGGTGTCCGGCTCCCACCGGTCATCCCAGGTCTGCTCCACGTAGTCCTTGTACAAGCTCCGGGTGTCCCGCAGGAGCTGGCGAAGCTGCTTGCGGCGAGGTTCCTGGCGACGGACCAGGTTCTTCGCCTCGTCCGGGTCCTTGGTGAGGTCGTAGAGCTCCTCCTGGGTGGCCTCGCCCCCGGAGTTCCAGGCCGGGGTCCGCGCGTCGTCCTTGCGATGGTGGAGGATGTATTTCCAGCCCCAGGCCCGAACAGCGCTGCTCAGCCGGCTCTCCACGTAGACCACGTCGGGTCGTTCAGCGGCGCTGCCCTCCCCGCGCAGCTCGTCCCAGAGGGTGAGGCCGGTGTGCGCCGGATGCACGGGCAGCCCCGCTGCGTCCAGGAACGTAGGCGCCACGTCCAGGTGGCTCACCGTGTGATCGTGGACCGCGCCGTGGGTCACACCCCAACCCCACCAGATCAGCGGGACCCGCAGCTCCTCGTCGTAGAGGGTGAGGCCGTGGCTGTTGTTGCAGATCGTCTCGAAGAGCTCCGACCGACACGAGTGCTCTGTGCGCATGACCTCGCCGTGGTCCGCGGTGAGCAGGAACACGGTGCGGTCCGCGAGTCCCAGGCTGTCCATGTGCTTGACCAGGCGCTCAATCGCTGTGTCGGCGTAGTGGACCTCGGCCAGGTAGTCCTTGCGTGCCGGGAGGCGCCCCTTGTGCTCCGCCAGCCGCGCCGCGGTCCAGCGTGCATGCTCCTCTGGCGCTTTGTAGGGCTGGTGGGGGGGGGAGATGTTTACGAGCATCATGAACTTGCGATCGCGGTTCTTGTCGAGCCAGCCAACC
>CAZNWW010000514.1:0-3617 GCA_964576155.1 uncultured Myxococcales bacterium
AAGGGTACGATCTGCTTCATCTCCGAGCGGCGCACGTAGTGCCAGTGGCCGAGGGTCATCTCCGGGGAGTGGTTGCGGAAGTTCTTGTCCCGCACCATGCGCCGGAGCAGCCGCACATCGGTCCAGCGGACGAAGCGCCCGCCCCGGGGTCGGATCTGACAGAAGGTCTCGATATAGAGCTTGTACTTGAGCTCATCCGGAAGTCCGGCGGAGATGTCCCCGTGGAGGCCGTGGAGGGAGTCCAGGAGCAGGAGCTGGTTGTCCTCCAGGTGCATGGGGGTCTGGTTTCGGATCTGGTGTCCGGTCCGGAAGTCGTACCGGGGCATGAGGATCTCCTCGCCCGCGACCAAGCGCTCCAGGTGCTCGTTGATCAGGTCCAGGTCCAGGGCCTCAGGGGTCTCGTAGTCGTAGTCCCCGTACTCGTCCTTGGGGTGGGAGTCCAGGTCCCGGTAGTAGTTGTCCAGATTCATGGTGATCAGGTCGAGGCCACGGGACTTCAGGCGCTCGCCGATCTTCGTGGTGGTGGTGGTCTTGCCGCTGGAGGAGGGCCCGGCCACGAAGACCAGGCGGACGCCCTGTTTCTCGAAGATGTCCTCAGCGGCCCAGTCGAGCTGCCGCTGGTATTGTCGGTCCCCTGCAGCTACCAAATCGCCGAAGCGCCCACAGCCAACCCAGGAGTTCAGCCGGTCGAAGTTGTCGCAGTCGTGGTCTGAGTTCCAGGCCAGGGTCGACCAGAGGAGGCGCCAGGGGATCGTCTGTCTGCGTCCGCTCCTCTGGACGCCCAGGTCGACGCGCCGCATCTGGTTGCGCCGGTATCGGTAGAGGATGTAGGCCTTGCTGATCAACGCATGCCCGCTCTCCACGAGCACCTGCTCCACGAGGTCCTGGATCTCCTCCACCGTGGGCGTACTTCCGGTGGGGTTGTTGTTGTGCAGGAGGTCGTTGACCTTGTCCGCCAGCGCCTGCGGCAGCTCCTCGTCGTGGATTCCCACCGACACGGCGGCCTTGCCGATCACCGTCGCGATGCGGTCCCGTCGGTATGGGACCTCGCTGCCGTCCCGTTTGAGGATCTTCGTCACCGGAACCATGTTCACCTCTGCCTGGAGTTGATTGGAATCACCGGGGCGGTGGGCTTGAAGGCCCGCACATACAGGGGTTCCGCGGTGAGTGGGTCGTCGGTGTTGCCGGCCCCGAGGCGTGAGAGGCCGAGGCCCAGGAGCACCGATGGATCCGGGAAGTCCGAGTCCAGCAGGGGCGCGCCGCGGAGCTCCCGGAGGGCCTCGTAGGCGACGAAGCCTGTGCCGACGAGGGCTGCTCCATGGTTGGATGCGAGGAATCGATCGATCCGGGCCGCGGCGTCCGCGGGGGCCAGGGGTTCCATGGGCGCGATGAGGTCCCTGGAGTCGTCGTAGATGGCCAGGTAGACCTCGCCCTGGCGAGCGTCCATCGCTACCGCGACGGGCTCGATGGAGGTTTCGGCCAGCACCCGGGGAGTGTCGATGGTCACCAGGGGGATATCCAGGGACCAGGCCAGGGCCTTGGCCGCCATCATGGTCAACCGCACACCTGTGAACGAGCCTGGGCCTCGACACGCCACGATTGCACCCAGATCGGCCTGGGTAGCGGAGAGCTCGGCGAGGGCCTCGGTGAGGACCGCGGAGAGCGCGGTGCCCTTTGGGGTTGCGTGGAGCGTCCTGCGGCTGAGCAGGCAGGTGTCTCCCCGGGCGATGGCGACGCCCACGGCCTCGGTGGTCGCGTCCAGCGCGGCGGTGAGCCGCCCCTCCGACGGCAGGAAGGGGTGGGGGCGGAAGGCCCGGAGCCGGCGCTTGGAGCGGAGGCCCATCAGAACCACTCGACCCCGAGGTTCCGTTGGATGTCGTTGGCGAAGACGAACACCATGAGGAGCAGTATCATCACCAGCCCGATGTAGGCGGCGATCTGGCGGATCTTCATGGACACCGGTCGCCGGATCACGGCCTCGACGAGGAAGAAGAAGAGGTGGCCGCCGTCCAGGATCGGGATCGGGATCAGGTTGATGAAGCCCAGGCTCACGCTGAGCATCACCATGAGGTCGAAGAAGTAGGACCAGCCTCTCTCGGCAGTCTTCGACGCCATGTCGTAGATCATGATGGGCCCGCCCATCTCCTTCATGGCGACCTTGCCCTGGAACAGGCCCGCAAGGGAGAGGAAGGTGATGCGGTAGGCCATGGTCGTGGCGTCCCAGGTGTGCTTGGTAGCGAAGGCCAGCCGGTGGGCGTTGGGGACCATGGGGGGGACGTCGAGGACGTTGTGGTTGAACGCGCCGAAGACCACGATGGAGCGCTCCTCCTTGAACTCCCCGGTGATGGTGCGTTCAACCAGCTCGAACTCCCCGGACATCTCCACGCCGGCCCGCAGCCACGTGAGGGTGTGTGGGTCCTCCAGCTCGTCTGCGAGCTTGTAGACCATGGACTGCCACAGGGGGAAGCGCTCACCGTCGACGGAGAGGACGCGGTCGCCTGCCTGCAGGCCCAGCCGCTCAGCGGGGGTGTCGGGTTCGACCCGGTGCACCATGAACTCGGCGCTGTGGATGCCGTCCCGCGCCGATGCGTCGAGGGTGATGGTGTGCGGTGGCTCGAGGAGAGACCAGCGGGCAGGCCCCGCCTGGCCGAGGTCCTCCTCCCGGAGGATCATCAGCGCGTGGTCACCGGGCTTCGCCAGGGCTGCCTCGAGGTTCGCGTATGAGCGGATCTTCTCGCCGTCCACTGCGACCACGGTGTCCCAGCTGCGCAGGCCTGCTGCCTCCGCGGCGCTGCCGTTGTCCACCGCGACGAGGGGCCGGGGATACATGCTGAGGATCTGGATCAGACCCTTCTCCTTGTAGACTCCCAGGCGGGCCATGATCGGGAGGCGCGCCCGCTCCGGGATCACGTCGGCGGACATCTCATTCCCGTCACGTAGCCAGGTGACCTTCACCGGCTTGCCGATGGACCGGGTCACCTCCTCCTCGAGTTGCCACCAGTGGTCGATGGTGGCGTCCCCCACCGCCGTGATCGTGTCCCCGGGACGGAGTCCGGCCGCCCAGGCAGGCCCCCCTTCCTTGACCGTACCGATGTACGCGGGGGGCAGCTCCGAGAGCATCATGAAGCTGATGAAGTAGATGATGAACGGCAGGAGCAGGTTGAACGCAGGGCCCGCTACGACGACCAGGCTCCGCTTCCAGAGGGCCTTGTGGTTGAATGCGTACTGCCGGTCTTCCTCCGGTACCGCTGAGTCGGGCTCGTCGCCCAGCATCTTCACGTAACCACCCAGGGGGATGGCAGCGAGCTTGTACTCCGTGTGGCCCCGCTGCCACTTGAGGAGGGCAGGGCCGAAGCCGATGGAGAACTTCTCGACCCGGACCCCCATCAGCCGTGCCACCAGGAAGTGGCCGAACTCATGGAAGAAGATAAGTCCCCCGAGGAGAAGTATGAAGTAGCCGGTGGTTAGCAGTCCGCCACCCATTCGCGCCTCCAATGTTGGCGGGCAAGATAGCAATCAATGTCAGGATTTGCAACGTCGCCCGCCGTCAGGTAGTGGGTCAGTTTGAAATCTGGGTAGTGGGTAAATCAGTGAGACAGTGCCAGCATCGCCCCGAT
>CAZNWW010000515.1:0-3615 GCA_964576155.1 uncultured Myxococcales bacterium
ATTGCTGTGGTTCGTCGGGATCGTAGATAACCATGTTCGGGGGAATCATGTCCTTGATGCTCGCCCCGGAGAAGTCCTGTGAGGCGCTGTACTCCAGGACATACCCCATGCTGAGGCTACAGAGGGGCTCGAACTTCACCGCCTTCCCGACGAGTCCGACATTGGCGCGGCCCAGGACTGCCCCTTCCTCGAACGGCGTGATCCCGAATTCTCCATCAAACCCGGTGACCGTTCCGGCAACGGCCCCGGCGCTCCCGTCGTCCGCGCCGGGCACAGGATCCAGTCGAAACATAGGGACCGCTACGTGCTTCGCGTTGACTCCGAGGTAGGAGAAATGACGGCGACCCTCGGCTGATACCGTTATGTCCACGCGTCCTGATAGCTGGGGGTCCTGGAAATCCGCCACACCCCGCTCGTCGGTTAGCTTGATGAAACGGGGCGAGGTCTTGCCATGTGGCGTGACGAGGACCATTGCGTCCATCACCGGCGACGGTGGCTGGCCGTCCGGCATGCCCGAGGTCTCGGTCTGGACCGCGTAGACCCGCAGGAAGCCGTCAAGCCCCCCTGCCTCCTGGAACTGGCCAGGATTGATGCCGGGCTGCGGCAGTACCAGGAGGGTCAGGTAGACATGGACCTCGTCGTAGATCTCCGAGTCCATTACCAGGTGGACCGTGATGGTCGCCGCTCCCTCCTCCTGTGAGGTCAGCATCGCCAGATAGACACCCGGACTCTTCTCCTCGAAAGGATCCAAGTCGCCGAGTGTGGACTCTCCTTCGAGGTCGAGACCGCTGACGGGCTCGACGCCGTTCCTCCAGACCTTGGCGGTGACCGTAGCGACCACTGCCCCACCCTCTCCTTCGCCGGCAGAGGCTACGGCCACCTGCACCCTGAGCTTGTCCTCCTGAGGCGAGCCCAGGGGATCCGGATCCAGACCGTCGGGGATGCCGTCGCCGTCGGTGTCGATCTTCGTCGGATCCGTGCCGAACCGCGCCTCCTGCTCGTCTGTAAGCCCGTCGCCGTCGGTGTCGACGCTCGACGAAACGCAGCCAATAAAAGTAAAGGAGAGGGCCACGAGCATGTAGATCGTACCTCGCATCACCACCCCAGCTCCACACCGCCGCCGAAGACCCAGACCTGTCCACCGCTCTCGAGGGTCGGGAACCCCGGATTCTCCGGATCGTACACCTTCTTCTCTGTGATGGCTCCTTGCAATGCTAGGAGTTGTACGTCGACTGAGATTGAAATCCGTGGGACCCCGCCGCCGCGTTCCAGGATGTCGGCCGCCGCGCCCAGGGATGCGTGGTGCCGGTGAGCATCCAGGAGGTTGCTCCGACCGGATTGCTCCGAGTCGGCCCGGCTCACGAAAGCGTAGCCGCCCCGCAACTGGAATCGACCCAGACGCCACTCCATCCCGAACCTTGCTGCCAGTGAGTCCTTGAAGCGGGGCCCCGGGACGTGCGCGCCGAGGGTGTCCAGGCCATCTGCGTCGTAGAGGGCGACGTCAGATGAAAGATGCCGGTACCCGCTCGTGAAGCGCCAGTCCGTCTGCACTGAGAGGGTGAGACGGTTCCGCAACACGGACAATTCCGTGGCGAGACTCAGGATCGACGGGGTCCAGTCCGCGGGACCCGAGACGCGGGTCGACAGGTCAATACCGCTGGCCTGGACATCCACCGGGAGGTCGATGTTCGCGTAGTTCCCCATTCGGAAGGAGAGACCGATGCGCCAACCCGCGGCGGGCTCGTAGAGCACGCCTGCGATGGGCCGGAGTCGCGGATCCACGTCCACACGGAGGTCGTCCCATCCCTCCGGGTTGGTGAGATCCAGATCGACGCTCCCGGTGACCATGGGGAGCAAGCTCACGCCGGCCCCCAGGGAGAGGCCTTCGAAGAGGCGGAATGCCAGGGAGGCGCCGAGCACCAGACGGCGGCTCGAAGACCCGACACCGACCCAGGAGGGGGCGTCCATCGAGGGCATGTCGAAATCGTAGATGTGATCGTGTGGCAGGAACAAGGCGAGGCCCAGATAGACGCGACGCTGCCAGGATCCGGGTCCCAGGGGGATCGGGGAAGCAATGGCGAGCTCGTAGGAGATGGTCGGGGCTCGGGTTCCGTTCGCGCCGGTGGGCGTGAGACGGTTGAGAGCTGTGAGGACGCCGAAGCCCATGGAGGGACCGTCACCGGCTGTCATGGCCGCCGGGTTGTAGAGTACAGCGGCCAGGGGTGCCGAGGTCGCCGTCGCTGCGCCACCCATCCCGCGTACCCGGGAGGTCAGTCCGTAGGTGTCCAGCGGATCCGCGGTGACCCCTTGGGGGACCAGCGCGGCCAGGACCGAAAAGGTCAGAAACAAGGCTTCTGTCGGGCGCGATCTCAATCGTCGCTCCTCCTGCGCGCTTCGGGCGCACACTATAACAAATGGAGGCCAACTTTGTTCGGGACTTTTCCCGTCCTCCCGGATCTGACAAACCCGGGCGCTGTGGTAGTATCCTTTCCATGAAGACACAGCGACTCATCGTCGGCATCGGTCTGGCCCTCATGCTCTCCAGTTGCCCGTTGTACAAGGAGGACTCAACCGGATCGGGCACCCCTCCGGGGGGAGGATCCGGGGTCTTTCCCGAAGACATCGCCGAGGGAGACGGTCTGTCTTCGACCCCCGAGGGCCTCGCCGAAGCACTGTACGACGCGGCCGCTGCCTGCGGATGGCAGAGCGTGAAGACCGTCCCCGGCGGATGGCAACCGGTCATGGTCTCCACTGACGGCTGCACCCAGTGGATTCCCCTGGAATGGGCAATCCTCGGGCAAGCTGACGCCGCCGGATTCTCACCGGACACGAGCCGCCGGGTATACACCTTCACCCTGGTCAACCCGCTTCCGTCAGGCTACGACTGGGACGCGGATGCGGTGATCGACTACCTGACCGACTCCATCGCCGTCGAGTTCGGCGCGGAGCCGCCGTCTGTCTTGTGGCGACAGGTCACGGATGTCGCGGATCTCGAGGTCGCGGATGCCGCGTTCGCATTCTTCATGGATGGTGAGCCCCTGGTGGGATCGATCCGGATCCACTTCGGCGGCTGCGCACCGAGCGGCGGAGCCTGCTTCGCTCTTGTGATGGGCTACTGGCTCCCTGTAGCCGATCTCGAGGAACACATCTGCGAGTTGGCCCAGATTGACGGGTCTCTGCAATGCCCCGGGCTCGGCGCGTGCATCGACCCCGTCTGCAGTTCATGGTGTATTCACGACGGTGAGTCGGGGGGCGCCTGCGACGGTGACACCTGCTCCTGCTTCTGAGTCTAGGGGGTTCTTCGATGAATGTCTCGCATGAGATCCAGCGCGTCCCGCTCCCCTGGGCGTACAGACTCTTGAACCACGGTCCCCTGGTCCTCATCTCGACAACAGACGGCGAGAAGGGCGACGTGAGCACAGTAGCCTGGGCCCGCCCCTGCCAGAAGAAGCCGCCCCGGTTCAGTCTGACCATCGGCACCTCCCACCGCACCTGGAAGAATCTCACGGCCACCGGCGTCCTCGGGATTAATGTCCCGACAGCGGACCTGGCGGACCTCGTTCTCTACTGCGGTCGCTGCTCCGGCGACGACGTGGACAAGATCGCCTTGCGCGG
>CAZNWW010000516.1:0-1421 GCA_964576155.1 uncultured Myxococcales bacterium
CCTCGGTGAAGTCTGCCGAGGGCGCCGAGATTCTCGACGAGGTCCTCGTCACCCGGCCCATCGACGGTAAGAACGTGCCGGTCGTCCTCGTCTCCCAGAAGACCTTCGACATGGTCTACGCCAACGCGGACAGCACCGTCGAGACCCTCGCTCCCGGCACCCACGTCCGCCTGATCAACGCCGAGATGCTGACCGGCCTGCTCAACCCGGTGTTTGTGGTGGCCTTCACCCCGCTGCTGGTGCTCTTCTTTGCCTGGCGCAGCCGGAAGGGCAAGGGCATCTCTACGGCGCGCAAGATCTTCTGGGGCATGATCATCACCACGATCGCCATCTTCGTGATGGCCCTCGGCGCCAGCCTCGGCGACGACGGCGCGGCGAAGACGGCGATGCTCTGGATGATCCTGTACTACGCCATCATCACGTTCGGCGAGCTCTGCCTCTCCCCGATGGGCCTCTCGCTGGTCACCAAGCTCGCCCCGAAGCGCCTGGTCGGCCTGATGATGGGCGGCTGGTTCCTCTCGACCTCGATCGGCAACAAGCTCTCGGGCTTCATCAGCGGCCTCGAGCCCTCCGCCCAGATGTTCGTCATCATCGGGGTGGCCATCCTCGGCGTCGCCGGCTTCATCTTCATCATGCTGCCGCGGTTGGACGCGGCCATCAAGAAATACGGGGCGTAAGCGGAGAGCAGGGCCGCACCCCCGAGCCAGGAGAACGACATGCGACGAGGATGGATCATCACAGCGGTTACGTTGTGCTTCATGCTGGCTGCCGGCACATCCATGGCGGACGATCCGAAGTTGATCAAGATGACCACCCCCGCCGGGACCGTGGTCGTGAACCCGGGCGGCACCGAAGTGACCACCCCCGCCGGGAACGTGAAGGTGAAAGGCAGCTGGATCGAGGTCAACACCCCCAAGGGCGTCGTGGTGGACACCGGAAAGGGCGGGGAGGCGCTGCGATACAACTGCTCCGGCAACCGCACCATCACCGTCACCGGAAAGGTCATCAGCGCCGCGGATGGAGTGGTCTTCCGTGCGACCGGCAACTGCACCCTCAAGCTCAAGGACCTGATGGTGAGTGGGCACATGGTCATCGAGGCGAAGGGGAACTCTGACGTGAAGGCGCAGGATTGCACCTTTGTCGGATCCTCGGTCGCGATCAAAGCCGGGGGCAACGCAGAGCTGGACCTTCAAAACATCACACTCACCGCACCAGCAGGGATCGTCGCCTCGGGCAACGCAGAGGTCCGGCTGCTGGACAGCACGATCACAGCAAGCGAGACCGCTATCGAGACCAGGGGTATGGCGACCGTGGACCTCAAGCGCTGCGTAACCACAGGCAAGCGCGCCAGCAAGGGCAGCTCGGAGATCAACGAGAAGTAGAGTCAGCGTGTACTTGTGGGAGGCCCTTTAGGGCCGACT
>CAZNWW010000516.1:1431-3609 GCA_964576155.1 uncultured Myxococcales bacterium
ACTCTTCAGGACTGAAGCCGCTTCCACAGTCCGGCAGCCGCCCGAATCGCAGCAGCCGGCCCCCGATACACAGGTACCCCCACACTCTCCATCCCGCGCTGGAATCGGTCCAGAAGATCCCGCCGTCCGCCAAAATGACAGGCCAGGATCGGTTTGAGGGGGAACTCGGCCCGCAGCCTCCGGTACACAGGCGCCGGGTCGAAGGACCCTTCCTCGAGGGGTACGGCGATCATCAGCAGGATGTCCACGTTCGAATCTGCTAGAAGGATTCGGGAGATCAGGTCGTAGCTCTCCTCGGGGCCGCGCTGCTCGATGGTCGACCAGATGTCCGCGGGGTTGGTGATCACGGCCCAGTCGGGCGCCACCTCGGCCAGACGGTCGCGGGTTGCGTCGGTGAGGCCCGCAACCTCGAGGCCCTCTGCGGCGCAGGCGTCAGCGGAGAGGACACACCCGACCCCGGAGATCGACACGACGGCGACCCGGGGACCTTTGGGGATCGGACACATGTCAAAGGCCCGCAGGGCGCCGAAGAGGCCGTCGAAGTCGTCCACCGGGTTAGCTCCGGCCTGCCGGAACACGGCATAGAAGACCCGATCGGAGCCGGCCAGGGAGCCGGTGTGGGACGCCGCAGCCCTGGCGCCAGCGTCGGTACGGCCCGCCTTAAGGACCACCACGGGCTTCGCTGCCGCGGCCCTCGCCAGGGCCGCCTGGAATCGAGGCCCGTCCTTCACGCCCTCGAGGTAGAGACCGACGCAGCGTGTATCCGGGTCTCCACCCAGGTAATCGAGGAAGTCACATTCGTCCACATCGGCCATGTTGCCCACGCACGCGACTTTGGAGAAGCCCAGACCCCGCCCGGTTATCTCCTCAAGGGTGAAGCCGGTGGACAGGGGATGCCGTTATCCTGGCAGAACGCCTGGATCTCCACCTCCCGTTCCCCGCCCTCGGTCCCGGCATCCGAGAACCCTCCGGAGACCACGATGACGTGGGACACACCCGCGGCAGTTGCGTCCTGAAGCACCGGCATGACCTGGTGATGGGGTACCGCAAGGACGGCCAGCCCCAGGGGCGTCGGGCAGGCCGTGAGCCCGGTGCAGGCAGGCAATCCCTCGATCACGCCGCCAGCGGGATTCACCGGATGGATCGGACCTCGATATCCGAGGGTCTTCAGGTTCTTGATGATGATGTTCCCCGCCCGCTCGTGGGTGCGGGAAGCGCCGACGACGGCGACTGATGTCGGTGCGAAGAACGGATGGATCCGCGCCCGCACATCGGTTGCTGCATCGCGCCCCCATCGCCCTTCGGGCACTTCCCCCCTCAAGGGGGAAGGTTCTCCGGACTCCACGACCAACGCGTCTAAGGCCACCCCACCCTTCTCGTAGACCCGGAACGGGTTCACGTCGATCTCCACGATCTCCGGCCGCGCAGCGGCCAGCCGAGCGAGCGCTGCGAGGGCCGACGCCACCGCGTTGAGATCAGCCTTCAGTCGGCCCCGGGCCCCTTCCTGGAGTCCCCGCCCGGCGAGGCGTGCAACCATCCCGCCCACGTCTTCCCGGGTCGGGACGCCGACATGGAGCGCAGTGTCTGCGATGATCTCCGCGAAGATCCCACCGATGCCGACCATCACCACAGGACCGAACACCGGATCCCCGACGCATGCCCAGGATCAGGTCGACAACCCCCTCCGGGGCCTGACGCTCCACCAAGACCATCGCTCCCTCACATAGTGCCAGGAGGCCGCGGGCGGCGGCGCGGATATCGTCGAGCCTCTCGAGGCCCAGGATCACGCCTCCGACGTCGGATTTATGAGCCATGTCAGGGTGGGAGGCTTTGAGGACGACCGGTCCATGGAGACGTTTTGCTGCGGTGACAACTTCTTCGGGGGTTGAGAGAGTTCGGGCCTGAAGGCCCTCCCACAGGGGGGAGCCCTCGGGGCAAGGTATGCCGGCATCACTTAGGAGCGCCTTGGATGCGCTTTCTGTCCAGGTCCTTCGGTCCATGTGGACTCCCTACTCTGCCGCGCCCTGGTCCACCAGGCGGGCGACATCGTCGGCATCGAATCCAAGCTCTGAGAGGAGGGTCTGCGTATGCGCCCCGGCCTTTGCCGGGGCTGCGCGGATGGCCCCCGGCGACACATCCAGGCGCACCGTAGGCCCGAGGACGCGATCCCCACCGTGC
>CAZNWW010000517.1:0-3606 GCA_964576155.1 uncultured Myxococcales bacterium
GCATTTATGCCACGACGTCGGGGTGGCGCAAGCCACCGAGGCCGGGTTGCACACCGTGGGTTCGCACTTCCCCGAGATCTCCGAACACTTGGCGCCGAAGGAGCAAATCATCTCGTCGTAGTAGTCCCCCTCGTCGTTGCATTCTGCGGCGGTCTCCAGGTCCAGGCAGAGCCACTCGTTCGGCGTGCAAGTGATCAAGGTCTCGCCGCTCGCGTCGATCACCAGGGTCACAGCAGTCACCTGGTCCGGGACCAGCTCCACGGTCACCGGCGGGGAGAGGGGCTCCCCGGGCTCGGCCACGCTGCCCCCGGGCACCGTGTCCTGGTAGGCCTGGAAGGTCACGCTCCCCGTGGGCCACGGGAGGGTCACCCCGGCGGGATCCTTGGCCTGGCCCAGGGTCGCCTCGACGGGAAAATCAGGATCATGGAAGACGAACACGAACTCGGGCATCCCGGCGGAGTCCCCCTCGGTGCCGTTGACCCGCACCGTCGCGTCGGTCTTGCAGTCCGGGCACTCGATGGTCAGCGCCACCACGGGCTCGCCGGGGATCACCTCGGTGCCCGTGTCCGTCGTCCCCACTCCTCCGTCGTCCCCGCCTGGGGCGTCCCCGCCGCCGACATCACCGCCGATGACCACGTCGCCCCCGGCGTAACCGCAGGCGGCGGCCTCGGGGACGATCCCCGTGGAGACGAAGTCTCCCTTGATCGTCAGGGTCGACGGCAGGACCTGCATGGGGTCATCCGCGCCCGCTGGGTGGAGGTCGCCCTCCAGGTGGACGGAAATCTCAGACGCGAAGCAGGCCTGGGCGCGGTCGCGCCCGGGCGCCTTGGTATCAGTGAGTTGGAGGTACCCGATGTCCTCCGCATTCTTCTTCAGGTAGGTCTTGGACGCGGCGAAGCCGCAGTCGGATCCCCCGATGAAGATGACCTGGACCAAGGGCAAGTGGCCGCTCGTGTCCGCGCAGCCCTCCGCAACGAGGGTGAGCCTGCACTCCGTCCCCGCAGACAGCTCGAACTCCACGCGGTCGATGCGCCCGTCCTCCCACTCGTCGCTGTGGCGGATATGACTCAGCTTCCCGTGGACCTCCTCGAATTGGACTGTCGCGACGAAGGTCTCGAGAGCTCCGTCCACCGTGAGCTTCTCCCCGTCGCAGCCCTTGTCGCTCGAGCAGCCCGACGGGGTGATGAGAATGACGAGGACGAACCAGAGGAAAGACGGCGGTCGGGTGTTCATAAACCCTTCCCACAGTACATCCTGCGCAAGAACATCAGCGCCAGCAGCAGGAGAAGAACCACGGACGGAGCGGGTGAAGGGCCGGCAGCGCAGCCGCCGCTCCCGCCGCCCTCGCCGGGGGTGTCTGGTGTGGTGTCAACGGCGGGTGCGGTATCCGCACCGGGGCCTCCCTGGTCCTCCTCGGGGAACTCCTCGGCCACGAGATCCGACCCGGGCTCCTCGACCACCTCTGCGACCATCTCCACGGCCTCGGGGTTTTCGTCTGCCATCGGCGGGAACGGGATGAACCCCTTGATGCAGATGTGGCCGCTGAGCTGCGCCACCGTGGTGCAATCGAAGCCATCGGGACATTCGACGCCCGCGTCGGGATCGCAGACCGGCGCGCAGTAGCCCTCGGTCCCCTGGAGCTGGTCGGTGAAGTAGCAGATATGCTCGCATTCGTAGAGGGAGACCCAGCACATCCCTGCGCAGTCGATGTGGTCCTTGTCGCAGTCGGCGCCCGACGGATCGTGGAGCTCGTCGCAGACCTTGACGCCCTGGATGTCCGCGCAGTGGTGGTCCTCGGGGCAGTCCCCGTCCTCGTCGCATTCCGCCGTGTCGTTCGGGTACAGGCTGCATATGCCGGCCTTGTCGTCGCCACTGAGGGTCGCCTGGATCCCGTTGGGCAGGAGCCCGTAGTACATGGTCCCATAGGCAGCCGCCGTGTGGGCGAGGCCGAGCCAATGGCCCAGCTCGTGGGTGATCATCGCCTGGGGGTCCATGATCCCCTGCTCCAGCGCGTTCCCTCCCCCGGCCAGCCACTCGAGGTCCGCCGCGTTGAGGGCCAGGTCAACCTCCACGGTGTAGCCCTCCGGCTTGGGGAGCCAGAGGGTCGCGCCGGCCGCGCCTTCGCCGAACTGCCAGTCCTCGGGGTTCGAGACGCAGAAGATCGTGTTCTGGTCGTCGTTGTCCCAGACCTTGTCAGTGGTGCCCATGAACGCGAACTCGATCTCCGCGCAGGAGACGTCCTCCCAGGACTGGGTCGCCGCGTCCACGATCTCGATGATCGTGGAGCCGTCAGCGAGGGTCGGACATTCGGCAGGGTTTATCCAGTACTTGACGGGCATCTCGTCCCAATGCCGGCCGTTGGTCTCGAAGGCCCATGCAGGGCCCCCCCAGGCCAGCACCGCAACGACCAGGACAACTGCACCAAACCAATCACAGACGTGAGCGTGCGAACGTCCCCCGCGTCCGCTCATGCCCGAACCCGCCGCCAAACCAGCGCCAGGCCAGCCAGCAGGAGCAGGAGACCGAGCCCTGTGGTATGGGAGGGCACCTCCCCCACTCCGCAGCCGGTGTCGCCGCAGCGGGTGACCTTGAAGGCTCCCGCGTAGAACTTCGAAACTTCCTCGGGGGAGGTCACGATGAGGTCGTAGCTCCCTGTCTTCATGCCCTGCGGCACCGTGGCGCGAAGCATCGACTTGTCCAGGACCGACACCACCAGCGGCTGGGCGCCCAGGATGGCGGTCATCCCGGTCACGAATCCCGAGCCCATGATCGTGATCTGGGTTTCCTCGTCGTTGCAGCCGTCCCCAGGGGACACAGACAGGATTGAGAACTCCCCGCCCTCGTTGCCGCCCCCGCCGGAGCAGGTGCCCTGGACACAATCCTGCCCCTCGGGGCACACCCCGCAGACGCCGCCGCAGCCGTCGGTGCCGCAGGTCTTGCCGATGCAGTTGGCGACGGGATCGCAGACGCCCTCGCCTATGCATTGTCCCGACGCGTTGCAGGTCTTGTCCGCCGCGCAGTCCCCGCAGGATCCGCCGCAGTCGTCGTCACCGCAGACCTTGCCTGCGCAGTTCGCTACCGGGTCGCAGACCACTACGTCCGTGCAGACCCCCGCTACGCAGTCCTCGTCCACGCCGCATTCCCCGCAGACGCCGCCGCAGCCGTCGGCGCCACAATCTTTACCATCACAGTCAGGGTTACAGGACTCGCAGACGCCGGCCACGCAGGACTCCCCCGCGCCGGTGCACACGCCGCAGGAGCCGTCACAGCCGTTGTCACCGCAGTCCTTGTCGAGGCAGTTCGGTACACAGGGGGCGTCCGCCACCATGGCCCGGGCCCGGACGATCACGTCTCCAGTGACGCCGATGTCGCCGAACCAGACCCACTTGTTGGCCGAGCCGCCACAGATGCCCGGCGGATAGATGATGTGGAGGACATTGGCATCGGCGGTGGTGACCTGGTCGTGGAGGGTACCGACGTGCTGGCAGCCGCACATGGCCAGCAGGGGCTCGACGGCGCATTGGTAGTTGCCCCACTGGGTCTGGAGATCCTGCGAGTTCTCCAGGAAGCGCACCGCGACGAGGAAGTTGCCGCTGTTGAGCAGGG
>CAZNWW010000518.1:0-3587 GCA_964576155.1 uncultured Myxococcales bacterium
GCGCACGGTCGGCTACGAGGCGCTGGCCCGGTGGGTCCTCGAGGACGGCGAGGTTCCCCCCGTCGTCGTCCACCGCCAGGAGGCGACCCGGCACGAGGTCGCTGACCGCCTCGGCTCCCAAAAGGGACTCGACCAGTGTTCTGATATCCATCAGCCTCGCGCGCTCCCCCAGGATATCTGTTTAACAACCAATAGCCTCTGGAAGGGAGAAGGCAAGAATCTGTCCGATCAAATGATGTGGATGACGGGTGTTTCGCTGGGAGAGGTCTAGCGGGAGGTCACGGAGCGGCGGCGGGGCAGGATGGCGAGGGCCACCAGGGCGAAGAGGAGGATCATCATGGGCGCAGCGCCCGCGGCCTGGCCGGTAGCGCAGCCGGAGGCCTCGTCCTCTGTGGCTCCGTTGCCGGTGCCACCCTGGGCCTCCGGAGACGAGAGCTGGAGGCTCCCTGCGCCGGTCCCATCACTGTCGCCATAGAGCTCGCCGGCCATCGCGTCCCGGGCTTCCTCGTAGCTCCCGGCGCCGTTGACGCCGCCCGCGTCCTCGATGATCTCGGTCCAGCCGTCGGGGACGCAGTAGCCCTCTTCCTCGATCCACTCTTCCTGGGGATCGTCCTCGCATTCGCAAGGCGGGCAGTCGCAGGGCTCGCATTCTTCGCCCTCTTTGCAGGGCGGGCAGGCGCAGCCGAGGCAAGCGCAGTCGGGATCGCCGGCGTTCAGGGCGATAGACATGCACTCCCAGCCGTCGAGGCACTCGTCGTCGTCCTCGCAGGGCTGCTCCTTGGGGGCGCAGAAGGATCCGACCGCATCGCAACCCTCGTCAAACTCAGTCACGTCATCGTCCTCGCATTCGCAGGGCGGGCATTCGCAGGGCGGGCATTCCTCGCCATCGGCGCAGTCCCCGCAAACGCAGACGCAAGCGCAGTCGCCGGTCGAGCCGCCGCTCGAGCCCCAGCACTCCTCGACCTCGATGCATTCGAAGCCCTCGCCACAGTCGGAGTTGGTCTCGCAATCGATCATGTCGTACACGCAGAGGCCCATCTCCTCGGGATCGCAGGGCTCCGGCTCGGGACAGTCGGGGCACTCGCAGGGCTCGGCCTCGCAGTCCTCGTCATCCGGATCGCAGCCCTCACAGACGCAGGGCGTACAGATCTGGTTCGTCGCGCAGGGCACGGAGACCATGTCGCAGGCGAAACCCATGGGGCAGTCCGCGTCGACATCGCATTCGCTGCCGTAGAAGCCCCAGTCGTCGTCCCAGTCGTCATCGCCGAAATACTCGCACCAGCCCTCGCCCTCTTCGGGACAGTCACAGGGCAGACATTCTTCCCCGGGGGGACAGTCAGTGCAGGCGCATCCCATCATCATGCAGCCGTACCCATCGGGGCAGTCCGCGTCGGAATTGCAGCTCAGATCCTCGCCGGCCATGGCGGGCGCGGCCATGAGCACCATCGCAAACACCAGCAGCATCGTCTTCATCGTCTTCATCGTCTTCATCTTTCCCTCCCAAATCATTACAAAGTAGGATATCACACAATCGTCCCAGATACCAGCAAGGGTGGCTCCGGGCCGACTGACTTGCACGATACGTGCCAGGTCGCTGCTGCCCTAGGGACGTAGGGTCGCACCCTGGAGCCATGTCGCAATTGTCATCGCCATGTGCATATGTTGCACATTTCCTCGGATAGCGACTGCTGCTATTCTCCGTGGATGAAACTGCGCCCACTAGAGAGGCTACGAACCCTGCTGCGAGGCTTCATCGAGCCAGCGGATCCCAACGATCTCGACGCGGTGGATCCGGACATGCTCCAGGCGCTCCTTCCGTTCCTCGACTTCCTCGCCCGCTACTGGTACCGGATGCGCGTGGAGGGGCTGGATCGGATCCCCGATGGAAAGGCCGTCGTGGTCATGAACCACGAGTCCGGGATCACGTTCCTGGAGATCTTCGCCCTCGGGTCCTTCTGGATCCGGAAACGATACCTGGGTCCCGACCCGGATCTGTTCCACGGCCTGGGACACGATGCCATCTTCCGCATACCCGGCCTCAACAACTTCCTGGTGCACTGCGGGGGCCTCATAGCGAACCACCGGAACGCTGACCGGGTCTTCGCCGCGGGCCGCAAGATCCTCGTGGCCCCCGGGGGGAACCTGGAGGCCTTCAGGCCGTGGCGTGAGCGCTTCAAGATCAAGTTCGGCGGACACACGGGCTTTGCCCGGGTTGCGCTCCGTCACCGGGTCCCCATCGTGCCCGTCGTCTTCGCGGGAGGCCACGAGAGCTTCTACGTCATCGACGACGGCCGCGCCATCGTGGAGCGCTTCGATCTGCACCGCCGTTTCCGGATGGACACCCTCCCTCTCGTGCTGGGGTTGCCCTGGGGGCTCTGCCTGGGTCCCCTCTTCCATCTCCCCCTCCCCACCCGCTGCGACGTGCGGATCCTTGACGCGATCGACGCACCTGCCTTCGGGGCCGAGGACGACCCCGGCGCGGTGGATGCACTGTACGATGAGGTCACGGGGCGGATGCAGGCGGCGCTGACCGACATGGCGTCGAAGCGCCGCTTCCCCGTACTTGGTTAGTGCTGTGAGCTGAAGACCTGGGTGGCGTAGAAGGTCTCGCCGTCCCCGTACACGCCGAGACCGGTGAACTGGAACTGGGCCCTCAGGATGTTCTCCCGGTGGCCCGGGCTGTCCATCCACATCTTGACGAAGTCCTCCGCGGTGGCGGCGGTCGACATCGCGATGTTCTCACCGGCCCAGCCGTAGCGCTTCATGCCGGCCTTGCCGAGGCGCCGGGTCAGGGTCCCGAACTCGTCGTTGGGAGACTGGTGGGAGAAGTACTCGAGATCGTTCATCTCCCGGGAGTGCTGCCGGGCCGCGTTGGCGAGGCGGGGATCCTGGCTGAGGGGCTGGAGGCCCTGGGCCGCCCGCTCGTCATTGATGAGCGCCACGATCTGCGCCTCCATGTTGTCATTGAAGTAGCCGGTGCCGGCCGCAATCTGCTCGGGGACCGTGTCCTCGGGGGCGAGCTCCGAATCAACCGCATCCGCAGGGCGCTGGTCGAAGACCTGGCCGGTCTCGGGGTCGTACCAGCCCTCCTCCTCTTCGACGATCTCCCAACCGTCATCACCCTCGGCGAAGTCCTCGCCGCCCTCGACCTCGACCCACTCGGAGTAACCCGTGTCCCAGGTCGCGGCGGCGGAGTCGTACTCCGAGTAGTCGTCCCACGCTGACTCCGCGGGGACCTCGTACCACTCGATGATCTCCTCCTCCACCTCAGGCTCCGCGACGATCACCGTCTCCTCGTAGACGATGACCGGGTAGCCGAGCCACCAGGGGTTCGGGCCGTAATACACGTAGTAGTACCGGTGCCAGGGGAGGATCACCGGGTAGTACCAGCCCCACACCGGCGCGGGCCGGTAGTGGTGGTACCACCAGCCCCAGTGCGGGTGACGGCGGACCGGGTAGTACCGACCATGCCTGTGGTGGTACCAGCCATGCCCCGGGCGATAATGGTTGGGGTAGCCGTGGCCGTTGCCATGGTAGTGGCTCTTGTGGAGCGGCTTCTTCTTGCCGTGGTACTTGTTGTACCAGGC
>CAZNWW010000519.1:0-3577 GCA_964576155.1 uncultured Myxococcales bacterium
CCGTTGCGTTCAGCGCTTGGGATCCGTTTCTCGGGACAATGGAGATGTGATCAATTGAGAGCTCCCACAGGGGGGGGGAGAGAGGGATTACTGCTCCACCACCGCGCCGTCGGGATACGGCGCGGCCAGGACTGCGGCGTAGGCTCGCGCCAGGACCGACGCGGCGAGGTCGACCCGCCAGTTGCACTTGCTGATGCGGATGGTGCCGCCCGTGATGGGCTCGCGGACCTTGGGCGTGTGGACCACGTCCCCGTCCACCACCATCGCGAGGCGGAGACCCAGGACCTTGGCAGTCGCCGCCTCGAAGTCCTTCCCCGCGGCCGCGGTGAGCTCCACCAGCACCCCGGGGATGCCTCCGTCCTCGGGGACGAGGGCCTTCGCGGTTGCTATGGCGCCGCTCTCGAAGAGCGGGGTGGTATACATGACTACCGCCGTGAACTCGAGGCGCCCGGTGGCCTTCGCCAGTTCGAAGGAGGTGCCGGGGAACCGGCCATCGGGGAGCCGCCCCTGCATCGCGGCATGTAATGCCCCCTCGTCGTCGCTTACGAGGGCCCGGTAGCGGCCCTTGATGCCGCCCCACGTATCGAGGCGTACCCCGGCGGGGAGCTCCGCCAGCCGCGCCCAGGTCTCCTCGGAGTCGTCAACGCGGTACACCTCGAGCCTGCCGGGGCGGCGAATCACCTCCTCCGCGCCGGGCTCGTTTGGGACCTGGACGACGACCCGCCGCGCCTCGACGTGGGTGACCTCGAGCCCCTTCAGCCCGAACACCGCTGCCCGTTTCTGGAGCTGCTCGGTCAGGGCCTTTGCCAGGGCCTCGCAGCCGCCCGCGTCACAACGCAGCTGGAAGACGACCGTCGATCCCTCTGCACGCACCACCGCGGGGACGGAACAGACCGCGAGGGTCAGAAACGTCATGAGGATCTGCTTCATAGGCCACCTCCTGTGCCCGAATGTAGTCGGTACGGTCCCAACGATCCATCGCTACGGGTTCCGCTTCGCTAAAGGAGGTGCTACATTTCCCCCATGATGCGCGTGCTCCCCATCGCAGTGCTCCTCCTCCTGACCCTGGCGGCCTGTCGGGGGGAGTGCCCGGAGTGCCCGACGGAGGCGTCTGCGCAGGCACCTGAGTCCGCGCCGGCCGCAGAAAAGATCTGGCGCCTCGGCTACCCGATCATCGACAGCCATGTTCACCTGGTACCCACGATGGAAGGCCTGGCTACGGCCCTGGCTGTCTTCGACGCGGCGGGGGTGGAGCGCTTTGCGGTGAAGAGCGCCGGGGCCTGGGGGTCGCCGCGGTTCCAGGCCACCGTGGCGTTGAAACAAGTCCTCGGGGACCAAATCGAGCTGTTCTGCAACATCCCGTGGAAGGAAATCGACGATCCCGACTTTGCCAAGGACGTGGCCGCGGACCTCGAGAAGGCTGCGCGGGTGGGCGTCAAGGGCGTGAAGATCTTCAAGGCCCTGGGCCTGTCCGTGCGCACCGCGGACGGCGCGCTGGTGCCCGTGGACGACCCCCGCCTGGACCCGATCTTCGAGGCCGTCGGGCGGCTGGGCATGATCATGGCAATTCACACAGCGGATCCCGTGGCCTTTTTCGAGCCCGTCACCCCGGCGAACGAACGCTGGGCAGAGCTGAAGGAGGCCCCGGAGTGGAGCTTCCACGGAGACGAGTACCCGTCCCACGACGAGCTGCTCGCCCAACGGGACCGCCGCATCGCTCGGCACCCGGGCACGACCTTCCTGCTGATCCATCTCGCCAACCATCCCGAAGACCTGGACTACGTGGACCGGTTGCTGGACACCTATCCCAACGTGTACGTGGACACGTCGGCGCGGGTACCCGAATTCGGACGCCACCCACCCGAGAAGGTGCGGGCGTTTTTTACCAAGCATCAAGATCGGATCCTCTTCGGCAGCGACTTCATCGTCGCGTTCGGTGGGCAGATGCAACTCGGGTCCGTATCCGATACGCCGCCGGACCTGCGAGACGCAGTGACCTTCTACGAACGCCACTGGGAGTACTTCGAGACCGACGGGAAGCAGATCACCCACCCGACCCCGATCCAGGGGCCCTGGAAGGTCGACGCGATCAAGCTGCCCCCCGAGGTGCTGCGCAAGCTCTACCATGACAACGCAGACAAGCTGATCTGGCAGCGCAAGCTGAGTGTGCCCGAGGGAGGCGTCGTTTGGAGCGGTTGATCCTGATTGCAGTCCTGCTGGCCGCCTGTGAAAACCCCCTGGTCCCGAACCCGGTGGCTGACCTCACGGTGGAGACCCTCACCGTGGACGACTGCGGCAACCTGGACGGCCTGGACCTGAACCTGAATACCGACGGCGTGGACCCCTGCGGGGAGGTCCTCTTCGTCCGCCTCCAGGCCGGGGGCCGGCCGATCCACGAGAGCAACGGAGTGGTAGTGGAGATCACCGAAGCAGCGGCGCTGCAAGACATCATCGAGGCCGACGGGGTCGTCGAGATGCCGTTGCCCGACCCGCGGATCCGATGCAGCCTCTACCTCCACGCACGATGCCCCAGCTCCTACCAACCCCTCGTCTGCGGCGTCGGCCTCTTCCGAGCGACACGCCTGTCACCGGGGAAACGCATGCGCTTCGAGATCGAGTCGGACATCCTGGACATGCGCACCGGCGACGTGGTGGGATCGGGACTCTTCATCGACGCGGACTTCCCCGTCTCTCTGGGATCCCCTCACCTCCCCTTCTCCAGTTGTCCCGAGGATTGATCCGACCATGAAAAGACTCCGCATCCATACTTTTGGCTGCCAGATGAACGTCTACGACTCGGAGCGCATGGCCGAGCTCCTCGCCCCCCTTGGCTACGAACCTACGGACCGGGACGAGGACGCGGATCTGATCCTGGTGAACACCTGCTCCGTCCGCGAGAAGCCCGAGCAGAAGGTTCTGTCCCTAATGGGGCGCTTGGCCCCTCTCAAGGAGATCCGCCCCGGCCTCCTCCTGGGGGTGACGGGTTGCGTCGGCCGCCAGCACGGGGAGGAGCTGATTCGGCAGGCCCCCGTCGTGGACCTGGTCATCGGCCCGGACCAGGTGGGACGAATCGCGGACCACGTGGGCCGCCTGGAGGAGGGCCTGGGCCCGGTGATCGAGACAGGGGTCGAGGAGGACCCGAGCCGCATGTTCCAGCGGGGCGGCGTGGACGAGGGACGCACCGCAAGCCGCTTCGTGTCCGTGATGAAGGGCTGCGATCAATACTGCTCGTACTGCATCGTTCCCTATGTCCGCGGCAGCGAAGTGAGCCGCACACCTGGGTCAGTCATGAAAGAGGCGAAGGATCTCCTGGCCGCAGGCGCAAAAGAGCTGGTCCTCCTGGGCCAGAACGTGAACCGCTACGGTATGAACCAGGCCGATCTCCCTGACTTCGTGACGCTGCTCAACCGGGTACACGATCTGCCGGGCCTGCGGCGTCTGAGCTTCGTGACCTCGAACCCGGGAGACTGCCCCGATGAACTCCTGAGGGCCTTCGGAGAGCTGCCCCGCCTCTCCCCATACTTCCACCTGCCCATGCAGAGCGGCTCCGACGCCGTCCTGAAGAAGATGAACCGTC
>CAZNWW010000520.1:0-3576 GCA_964576155.1 uncultured Myxococcales bacterium
GTCGCCATCGACGATCACGGGCCCGACGCGCTCGAGATGGTGCTGACCCTCAAAGCACCCGAGGATCGCCGCGAGGGCTTCGATCAGGAACGGATCGCGGCGGAGATATCAGAGATCATCAAGGACATCCCCGGCGCGACAGGCTTCGTAGGACAACCTATCGCGCACCGTGTCCAACACATGGTCAGCGGGGTGAGGAGTCCCGTCGCAGTGAAGATCTTCGGCGAGGACCTCGACGAGATGACGGAAGTAGCGGCTCAGATCGCCGCGGTGATGGAGGATATCTCGGGCGCCGCGGACGTATCCGTCCAGCGCATCAAGGGCAAGGTCCAGCTCGATGTGGTTCCGAACCGGGATGCGCTGGCGCCATACGGACTCGACGCCGGGGATATCAACGAGTTGGTCGGACTGGGTATCGGCGGGCGCCGGGTCGGGACCTGGTATAGAGGCGAGCGCCGGTACCCCGTGCACCTCCGCCTGCCCCCGGATCGTCGGGAGACCAGAGAAGCAATGGAGGGGATCCCCTTCGTCACACCGACCGGTGAGCATGTCCTGCTGGGGGACGTGGCGTCGGTGGAGGAGGCCACCCCGCCGGCGCAGATCGGCCGGGAGGGATTCAAGCGTCGCGTCAACGTCGAGTGCAACGTACGCGGCCGCGACCTCGGCGGCTTCGTCAAAGAGCTCGATGAAGGCCTCGCCCAGGTCCGCCGGGATCTGCCGACGGGGGTCAACCTGACCATCGGCGGAGATTTTGAGAATCAGCAGCGGGCCACGGGGCGGCTCGCGCTGATCCTGCCGGTGGTCCTCGGCCTGATCCTCCTCCTCCAGCTAGCCGCGCTCCGGTCCCCCCGCAGCACCCTCCTGGTGCTCCTCAATCTCCCCTTCTCCATGGTCGGGGGGATTATAATGATCTGGGTTCTGGGCATCCACATCAGCGTCTCGGTCCTCGTGGGTCTCATCGCGCTCTTCGGCATGGCGGTCCAGCATGGGACAATCCTCGTCTCGACCATCGACCACCGCCGGGCGGACGGCGCCACCGTGGACGAAGCGGTGATGACCGCGAGCCTGACCCGTCTGCGGCCCCTGCTCATGACCAAGCTCACCTCGTTCTTCGGCCTCCTCCCCATGCTCCTGTCCTCGGGCCCCGGCGCCGACGTCCAGCGGCCCCTGGCCGCGGTGGTCCTCGGGGGGCTCCTCTTCACGACGCTGCTCAACCTCTTCGTTGTGCCGGCCATGTACCGATGGTTCCATCCCGTCAGGGAGGGTGGACAAGGGTAGCCCCGCGGGCCAGAATGCTCCCACGGAGGTTCACACATGCGCACCCTCACGCCTTTGCTCATCGCCTTGTTGCTATGCGCCTGCTCCACGAAAGACGGCAGCACGTCCGACCCCGGGGAGGATGCCCCGCTGCCCCGTGAGGACACTGCCTCCGACCTCCCAAAGCCACAGGATGTGCTAGAGCTCGACTCAGACCCTGAAGCCAACGGTCCCACGGAGATTCTCTCAGAGCTCCCCGCAGATGACGTCCCTCAGGTATTCCCCTGCGAGGCCACCGCAGCCGTGCTGCCCGTCGAGGGCTTCTTCACCGACGTCTCCGACGCAGCCGGGATCCGCACCGGCAATCACCTGATCAATCCCCAACTCAAAGTGCCGATCAACGACCACAGCCGCCTCGCCTTCGCGGATCTGAACGGTGACGGCTGGGACGACATCGTCATGCACAGCCTCTTCCCGAATCCCCAGGCGGGGATCCCCTTCGAACACCTGGTCTTTCTGAACGACGGGGACGGGACGTTCACGGACTTCAGCGACGCGTCGGGGCTGAGGGACATCCAGGCCGGGTTCTTCGCGTTCGGGGACGTGGACAACGACGGAGACCAGGACTGCTTCGCCGGGTTGGACGTCGATCTGCCCGGCGCGAACCACGTCTTCCTCTTGAACGACGGCGCCGGGCATTTTTTAATAAAGGCCGACGCAGGCGTCGCCACCGCGGGAATGCCGAACGCGGTGGGGAACGCGGTCTTCGCTGACTTCGACGGCGACGGAGACCTGGACCTCTTCGCCGGACTGGGGCAGACCAGCTACGTCGCTGACGACTGGTTCTTCCTGGGGAACGGAGACGGGACCTTCACCGCCGCGCCGGGGCAGCTCGGCCCTTCGTCCCCCCACCCCACCAACGGCTCCACCACCTGCGACTTCGACGACGACGGCGACCTGGACATCATCGTCTCGACCTACAGCGTAAGCACCAACAAGGGCCTCAACGTCCTCTGGCGCAACGACGGCGCCGCGCAGTTCTCAGACGTCGCGGTCTCAGCGGGCTTCGCCAGTCTGTCTACGGGGAACTACTTCCTGTCCTCGACAGGGTACGGGACCACCGACGAGCCCGGCCCGGGGCCAGGGACCTGGATCGGATCCAACGGCTTCGGCGTGGACTGCGACGATCTGGACAACGATGGTCTGATGGACATCTTCCTCACCACCATCTCCCACCCGGTGGACGGGGACTACAACCGCAAGTGGTCAGACCCCACCCAGGTCCTCTACAACCTCGGCCCCGGGCAGGCCCACGCGTTCGAGAACCGCTTCCTCGCCAAGGGCCTGCCCTTCAACGAAGGGGACGTGGACGGCGCTGCGTTGGACTTTGACAACGACGGGCGAATGGACCTGTCGATCTCCCGGGACAACAAGTACGAGAGCGCCTACAACGACGTTGAGCAGAAGTCCTGGTTCGGGCTGATGCATCAGCTCTCCGACGGGACCTTCGAGTCCCTGGGGCCTGTGAGCGGGATCAACGACCTGGACGTCGCGTACGCGGCCAGCATCGTCGAATGCACCGACGACGGCCCGTGCCTGGAGGCGGAAGTCTGCCTCTTCACCCGGTGCCGCCACCCCTGCACGGTGACCGCGGACTGCCCCGAGCCCACTGAATACTGCGCCTGGGGCTGGAACAACGACATCTCGGCCCACCAGGGGTATTGCCGACCTCATTTCAAGATGAAGAAGGCCCAGAACCACGCATGGAGCGACGTGGACCACGACGGCGATCTGGACCTGCTGGTCGGGGGACGGGACATGGGCGGCGGCCGGCCGAACTTCCTCTTCCGCAACGACATCGGCCACGAGAATCGCTGGATGGCTGTCCGGGTCGAGGGGGACGGGATCGCGGTCAACCGGGACGGAATCGGTACCCGGATCACGGTGAGTGCCGGTGACGTGAAGATCGTCCGGGAGGTCAAATCCAGCCGCGGCATATACAACTCTGAAGACACCCGTGTCCAGCACCTCGGGTTGGGGATGATCGGCTGTGACTACGAGGTCTCGGTCCGCTGGCCCGACGGGACCACAGCGACCTTCCCTTCCGGGTCCTTCCCTGAGAGGACGTACTTGAAGTTGAGCTATCCCGACACCCTGGAGTGGTAGCCGGCCAGTCGATCAGGCGAAGATCCCCCGTGCGAGGACATTCCCTGCCAGGACCGCGGCGAGGCCGACGACCAGGTTCAGGCCGACATTGGCCAGGGCCATGGGCATGTCGCCGCCCCGAAACAGCGCGAAGGTGTCGTAGCCAAAGGCCGA
>CAZNWW010000521.1:0-581 GCA_964576155.1 uncultured Myxococcales bacterium
CCGGTCTTCACGGCCTGGCCGAAGTCGTTGGTGCCCGAGGCGCCGCCGGAGTTTATCAGACCCATTCGTCCCAGGTAGCACCCGGCCACCTGGTAGCGGCAGAGGTCGATGGGATGGTCCGAGCTCAAGTCGGAGTAGACCAGCTTGTGGGTCTTGCCGAAGGCCAGCGCGTTGTAGCCACCGTTGTTCTCGGCCTGCTTCTGCTTGATGATGTCGGCCTTGATCGTCACGCCCAGGTGGTTCGCCTGGCTGGTGAGATCCGAGGCGGCGTGGTAGTCCACGCCGTCCTTCTTGAAGGCGCTGTTGCGCAGGTAACACCACAGCACGGTGACCATGCCCAGCTCATGGGCCATCTCGAAGGCCCGGGCGACCTCCTGGATCTGGCGATCAGCGTTCTCCGATCCGAAGTAGATCGTCGCGCCCACAGCGACGGCACCCTGGTTCCATGCCTGCTCGACGGAGGCGAACATCACCTGGTCGAAGGTGGCCGGGTAGGTGAGCAGCTCGTTGTGGTTGAGCTTGAGCATGAAGGGAATTTTATGTGCGTACTTCCGCGCCACCGACCCCAGGACGCCGAGAGT
>CAZNWW010000521.1:591-3575 GCA_964576155.1 uncultured Myxococcales bacterium
AAGTAATCCGGGTTCGGGGCGAAGGACGCCCCTGCGGAATGCTCGATGCCCTGGTCCACCGGCAGGAAGCTCACGTATCCCGAGCCGCGGAGCCGGCCCGCGTCGAAGATGGTCTGCATGGCCTGGAGGACCCGGATCGGTCGGTCCGTCAGGGCCGTGACGCGGTCGATGAAGTCGGGGCCGGGCGCGGTCAGCCGCTCCTTCGGGATGGTGGTGCAGGTATGTTCGAGGAGGCCTTGGGCCTCGTCACCGAGAAGTTCGATGATGCTCTGGTTCATGTCGTCTCTCCTTGAGTCAATGAATCTCAATAAATTTCGGGGATTCCTACGCCGCAGTCAGCAGCGAAATCGGTTGCCTCTGAGTAGCCCGCGTCGTGGTGGCGGAGGATGCCCATGAGGGGATCGCCGGTGAGGACGCGTTGGAGCCTCGCATCCGCGGCGGCCGTGCCGTCGGCCACGATGACCATACCCGCGTGGAGGGAGTATCCGATGCCTACGCCGCCGCCGTGGTGGTAGGAAACCCAGGATGCGCCGTTGCTCGTGTTGAGCATCAGGTTCAGCAAGGGCCAGTCTGCGACCGCGTCGCTCCCGTCCTTCATCGCCTCGGTCTCCCGGTTCGGGGAGGCCACGGATCCGCAATCAAGATGATCCCGGCCGATGACGATGGGGGCCTTGACCTGGCCGGTACGCACCAGCTCGTTGAACGCGAGGCCCGCCTTCGCCCTCTCACCGTAGCCCAGCCAGCAGATCCGGCACGGCAGCCCCTGGAACTTCACCAGCTCCTGGGCCTTGTCGATCCACTGCATCAGGGCCTTGTCCTCGGGGAAGAGCTCCCGGATTACGTCGTCGGTGCGGTGGATATCCGCGGGGTCGCCCGAGAGGGCACACCAGCGGAATGGTCCCTTACCCTCGCAGAAGAGGGGGCGGATGTAGGCCGGAACGAAGCCCGGGAAGTCGAACGCGTCCTCGACACCCGCGTCCAGGGCCTGCTGGCGGATGTTGTTGCCATAGTCGAAGACGTGGGCGCCGGCTCGTTGGAAGGCCAACATGGCGCGCACGTGCGTTGCCATGCTCTGCTTCGAGAGCTCAATGTAGCGGTTCGGGTCCGACGTCCGCAGGGCCAGGGCTTCATCGTAGGGAAGCTGGTGGGGCACATAGCCCTCGAGTGCGTCGTGGGCCGAGGTCTGATCCGTGACCATGTCGGGCCTCAAGCCCCCCTCGAGGAGCTCAGGCAGCACCGTCGCAGTGTTTCCCAGGATCCCGATGGACAGGGGATGCCGTGCCGCCTGGGCCTCCCGGGCCCAGGCCAGGGCCTCGTCCAGGTCTGCGGTCCACTTATCCAGGTAGGCGGTGTCCAGGCGCTTCATGATCCGGTCCTTGTCCACCTCCACCGCGATGCAGACGCCGTTGGCCATGGTCACTGCGAGGGGCTGGGCGCCCCCCATGCCGCCGAGGCCGCCGGTGAGCACCAGGCGCCCGGCGAGATCCGCGTCAAAGTGCTTGCGGGCCGCCTCGACCAGGGTCTCATACGTGCCCTGGAGGATCCCCTGGGTGCCGATGTAGATCCAGGAGCCGGCGGTCATCTGCCCGTACATCATCAAGCCGCGGTCTTCGAGGTCTCGGAAGTGCTCCCAGTTGGCCCACGCAGGGACCAGATTGCTGTTCGCTATGAACACCCGGGGCGCGTCCCGGTGGGTCTTGGCGACGCCCACGGGCTTGCCCGACTGGACCAGGAGGGTCTCGTCGTCCTCGAGCTTGCGCAGGATGGACAGGATCTTCCGAAAGGCCTGCGGGGACCGGGCGGCGCGGCCGGTCCCGCCATAGACGATCAGGCGGTCGGGGTCCTCTGCGACCTCGGGGTCCAGGTTGTTGAGGAGCATGCGCAGGGCCGCCTCCTGGAGCCAGCCCTTGCACTCGAGCGTCGTCCCGCCCGGCTTGTACCATCCGTCCAACATCTCAGACTAGACCTCACATCTTGTACTTGCCGAAGTCGTCCTCGTCCATCTCTGAGAGGATCTCCTTCCAGATCTCGTCCTCGCCCCGGCCTTTACCGTCCCCCTCCGAGATCGGCGCCGCCATCTCGAAGACCTTCTCGTGGACCAGGATGTCCACGCCGATGCGCACCGCCAAGGCGATCGCGTCGGACGGACGACAGTCCACCACCACGGTGCGGTCCCGCTGGTCGAGGACCAGGACGCCGAAGTAGGTGCCGTCCCGGATTTCCGTGATCTCCACGTGGAGCAGCTGGGCCTCCAGGTCCTCGATGAGGTGGATGAGGAGATCGTGGGTCATGGGCCGCTGCGGCGTCACGCCCTCCAGGGCCGACGCGATGGAGCCGGCCTCCATCAGGCCGATGTAAACCTGAAAGGAGCGCTCCCCGTCCTCCTCCTTGAGTGTGAGGATCGGTGCCCTGGAGTTGGGATCCAGGGAGAGGTTCTCCACCTGGACCGCCACCGGCTCTTCTCTGCTGCCCGTCATTCCTCCACCTCCTCGATGACCCCCAGGAGGGAGTGTCGTGCCGCTGCCTCGATTCGAACCCGCACGATCCGTCCTGCCCGATCCGCTCCCCCGCCGGTGAAGTTGAGCACGTAGTTCGTGTCCGTCCGTCCCGTGAGCTGTCCGTTCCCTCGTCGACTCGGGCCCTCCACGAGAACCTCGACCGTCCGGCCGACTTGGGCCTGGAGCCCTTCCATCATAGTCGTGTGCAGGAGGTCCTGCAACACAGTGAGGCGGCGCATCTTCTCCTCCCGCTGCACGTCGTCGGGCCACTTCGCAGCCCGTGTCCCGGGGCGGGTGCTGTATGCAAAGGAGTAGGCGGATCCCCAACGCACCCGGCGGGCTGCGTCCAGGGTTGCCTCGAAGTCCGCCTCGGTCTCCGAGGGGAAGCCGACGATGAGGTCCGTAGAGAGGTGGATCCCGGGCCGTACCTCCCGCAGCCGCTCCGCCACTTCGAAGTAGCGGGTCCGGTCGTAGCGACGGTTCATC
>CAZNWW010000522.1:0-3569 GCA_964576155.1 uncultured Myxococcales bacterium
CTCTGACCAACTATCGGTCATTGGAGTGTCCAAGAAAACCCTAAGGCGCTGGACCGGGCGCGCAGAGCCCACCTCCGCCTCCTCTTCCGGGATGGTTCGTTCTGCAGGTCAGACGGCATTCCGGGCCGCCCGATAAGGGCTTTCTCCAAGGAGCTCCCCAATTGCTCCGATCAGGTCGTCCTGGCCGATCGGCTTTTCGAACATGCGGTCCGCACCAAAGTCCCTCGCAAGGGGCAGGAGATGACGGCCCCAGCCCGTTACGGCGATGACCTTCAGCTCTGGGAACTCCCTCTTGAGCCCCTGTATGATCTCGAATCCGCTTCGCTGGGGCATGATGAGATCCGTGATGATCAGGTCCACGATGCCGTGTCGGCACCTTATGAAGGCCTCGTCACCGTCGCGTGCTTCCACGACCTCGTGCCCCGCCATTTCCAGCATCTCGTGAAACATCATCCGCATGCTGTCGTCGTCTTCGATGACCAGTATCCGTGGCAAACACGGTCTCCCGAGCGAATGTGTTGAGATGCGGTGGAGTCAAGGGTCAAGAGACAAGAGTCAAGAGGAAGAAATCAAGAGCACCCTTGACTCGTCACTCCTCACTGCTCACGTCTTCCTCGACGTCCCGGCGATCAATCCCTGGGCTTTTCGGACATCGAACGCTCCAGCATCCACGCAAGATGCTGAGCCGTCTTCTGCGTGTTCTCCTGGATGTCCAGGAGGATCTTGATCCTCTCCGACACGGCCACGAGCACCACAGCGGCAATGGCGCCCAGGACCACGATCCCCACCACGAGGAACTCGCGATAGGGGGACGCACCGGGCCAGAAACTGAAGATCTTGCCTGCGAAGTAGGCGATGGCGATGGAGAACGCCAGTATAACCAGGGCGGCGATTTTGCCGAACCACGCGATGGTCTTCAGGGCAGGATATCTTTCAGACATCGATACGCCACCTCCGGATCCTGAAGAAGAGGTCTGCCGCCGCTTTTTGCGGCGATCGGGGGCCTCTGTCCCCCAGACGAATTCACGGGGGGGGCTGAGGATGGGGGGTACGACGAAGACCGCCAAGGGCGCAGAGGGGGAGGGCATCGATCCTGTGTCGGGCGGGGCGAGCAGCGAGGCCGGACTGCCCACGGACACACCGCTGGTCCGGCGGGGCGTTCGATTATGCCTTGCCAGTCGCCTCTTCCGCCGACAGGGGGACGGCAAAGGTGAAGGTGCTGCCCTCGCCCGTGCGGCTTGCCAGGCCAATGTCCCCGCCGTGGAGCCGGGCGATGCTTCTGGCCAGTGCCAGGCTCAATCCCGCGCCTTCGTGGGGACGGGTGAGACTCGAGTCGACCTGCTCGAAAACGTTGAAGATTCTCTCTCGGTCCTCCGGCGGAACGCGCGGGCCCGTGTCTGCGACGGATACCTCGAGCCATCCCTGCGCCCCGGCGCCCGGAACCGAACCGTCCTCATCCTGGACGGGGGTCGAAGGCGAGGGTCCGATCTGACACGTGACCGTGACGCGCCCGCCTTCGGCCGTGTACCTCACCGCGTTGTCCAGCAGCAACGAAAGGCTCCTGCCGCAGATGCGGGGGTCCGCCACTGCGGCACGGTCCGAGTCGTCGCTCCCGAACTCCAGGGCGATCGACTTGTCTGCCGTCGCACCCTTGAATGGCTCGAGAATCTCCTCCACGAACTGGTTGAGCGGGAACGACGCAGGGGCCACCTGTGTATCCCCGCTTCTCAGGATGGAAAACTGGAGGATGTTCTCGAACATCCTGAGAAGCCTGGAGGCGGCCGACTCGATGTTCTTGAGGTAGTGGGCCTGTTTCTCCGTCAGCCCATCCAGGGTGTCCTGCAGGATCTGCACAAATCCAAGGATGTGGCCGAGAGGGGTGCGGACCTCGTGGGACATGCCGTGGATGAACTCGCCCTTGATCCTGTTTGCTTCCTTGAGCCTCCGCACGAGGTCCCGGTTCTCCAGGGTCAGCGTGCGGTGCTCGGCACCGTTCCCCAGGGTGTGAAGGAGCCGATCCATGTCCACCGGCTTAGTCAGGTAATCGAACGCCCCGAGCCTCAGGGCCTGTACGGCGCTTCTCATGTCCCCGTAGCCCGTCAGGATGATGACCACGGTGTCCGGGACCAGCGGCCGGGCGTGTTAGAGGAGGTCCATCCCGCTCATGCCCGGCATTCTCAGGGTCTACGACCATCAGGTCCGGCTGGTGGTCTTTGAGATAGGCCAGGACGTCCGGGCCGCTCTCCGCGAGGGTCACCTCGAAACCGGCCGCGGTCAGGTTTTCCTCGATGGCGGTCAGGACGTTGCGTTCATCATCTACGAGGAGGACGTGGGTTGCCATGGTCTGTTCCGCTTTCGTTTCTGGACCGTGGGAAGGGAGAACGGGGCTGCTGCTGCCGCCGTACGAAGGCCGCGCGCGGGCGGTGCTTTCCCGGTGCGATCAGTGAAGAGCTTCGAGGTGCTCGAAGAAACCCGGGAACGTTTTGGCCACGCACTCGGGATTCCTGATGACGATACCGGGCGCGGCCAGGCCGATCAGGGAGAGGCCCATGGCCATCCGGTGGTCGCCGTACGTGTCGAGCTCGCCGGAGCCGACCCGGTCGGCCGGATAGACCGTGAGGCCGTCTTCGCGTGTTTCTACTCGGACACCGAGCTTCTGCAGTTCGGTGGCCAGAGCCGAGATCCGATCGGTTTCCTTGATGCGCAGGTTGGCCACATTGCGGATGGCGACGGGCCCGGAGGCGAACGGCGCGATTGCGGCGAGAGTCAGGACCATGTCGGGCATAGCGTTCAGGTCTATGTCGATACCGCTGAGCCGTTCGGGACCTACGACCTCGATCCCGTCCACATCCCTGCGGACCTCGCACCCCATCCGCTCCAGGACGTCGGCAAACCCCACATCGCCCTGCGCCGAGGCCGACGAAAGCCCGTGCACCTTGACCTGCCCCCCGCAGAGGGCTGCGGCGGCGAGGAAGTAGGAGGCATTGGAGGCGTCCGGCTCGACGAGGTAGTCCTGCGCGCGGTAACGTTGCCCTGCGCCGACGACGAATCTCGAGTATCCGTCGTTGCGCACCTCCACGCCGAAGTCACCCATGACGCTGATGGTGATGTCGATGTAGGGCTTCGAGACGAGATCCCCTTCAACGTGGATATCCACATCCTCCTTCGCGTAGGGGGCGACGAGCAGGATGGCGGTGAAGTATTGGCTGCTACGACTGCCGGGCATCACGGTGCGTCCGCCCCGGATGCCGGCGGCTTCAACTACGACCGGGGGGCAGCCGTTGCCCTCCCTGCTGGTTGCGTTGACACCGAGCGACCCGAGGCCTTCCAGGAGGTCCTGAATGGGCCGCTCGCGCATTCTGGGCGTGCCATCGAGTGTGTAGGTACCCCGTCCCAGCCCAACGGCCGCCGTGAGGAATCGCGCCGCGGTCCCGGAATTGCCCACGAACAGGTCCGCCTCCCGGGTCGGGATACGGCCCCCGGACCCGTTCAGGGTGAAACTCGAACGGTCGGGGTCTGCTTCCACGTGGATGCCAAGAGCCCTCAGCGCATCCGCCATGTAGTCCGTG
>CAZNWW010000523.1:0-3225 GCA_964576155.1 uncultured Myxococcales bacterium
ATGCCGCCGCGAAGAAGGCCGCCGACGAAGCCGCCGCGAAGAAGGCCGCTGACGATGCCGCCGCGAAGAAGGCCGCCGACGAAGCCGCCGCGAAGAAGGCCGCTGACGATGCCGCCGCGAAGAAGGCCGCCGACGAAGCCGCCGCGAAGAAGGCCGCTGACGATGCCGCCGCGAAGAAGGCCGCCGACGAAGCCGCCGCGAAGAAGGCCGCTGACGAAGCCGCCGCAAAGAAGGCCGCTGACGATGCCGCCGCGAAGAAGGCCGCTGACGATGCCGCCAAGAAGTCCGACTCAGGCAAGGACGCGGCCAAGGCCAAGAAGTACATGAAGCTGGGCATTGGCGCCTACAAGAAGGGCTCCCACGCGCTGGCGATTAAGTACTTCCAGAAGGCCAAGGGCTACGCGGACAGTTCAGCGCTGGCCGACAAGTGGATCGACAAGGCAAAGAAGGCCGAGTCCGGCAATTGATACCAAATCCAACTGATCAGACTCGAACCTCGCTTGCCCCCGACACCATCTGCTGTGTTCCGTAACCTCGCAAGGCTACGAGCATACCTTCGGTTACGCGCCTTGCACCTGGCGCTGCTGCCGGCGCAATCTTTCGATTCTGATCCGCTGGATTTGGTATGAGACCGATCACCCCCCCCATCCTACACCACAGGTTTTCCACACGGCGCCAGCGCTGGCTCTGCGACGCACGCCCGCATGGGAGAAGGATAAGAGACATTAGCGAGGTTTTTTTCGGTCGATCCTACGATCCTTGTGGAAAACTGCGAGGTTGGTGCGATCTTCGAGAATCCGGTTCAACGATCGGACGGAAACCCCATGTCACGACTTGATGATGAGTTGCGTCGGCGCTGGCGCCTCGGGATCCGTCCCGGGCTGGAGCGGATTCGGGCGGTCCTGGACCGGCTCGGCGGAGCCGGCGAATCAGTGACCCGGGTCCTGGTAGCGGGCACCAACGGGAAGGGGTCCACCGCAACTTTCCTGGAGGCGATCCTCCGTGCCCATGGGTGCCGAACGGGCCTCTATACTTCGCCCCATCTGGTGACAGCAGCGGAGCGGATCCGCGTGGACGGCGCGCCTGCGAGCGGGGAGGTCCTGGCGCTGGCCCAGGACGCGGTCGCAAAGGCAGAGGGCGCTGCCGAGGTGGTCCTCACGGGCTTTGAGTGGATCACTGCGGTAGCCGTGGCGGTATTTCGGCGCACCGCGGTCCCCTGCCGGATCTTGGAGGTGGGCCTCGGGGGCCGTCTGGACGCAACCAACGCTTGCGAGCCGGACCTGTCGATCATCACTCCGGTCGGCCTGGATCACACGGATTTCCTCGGCGACGACCTCGGGAGCGTGGCCAGGGAGAAGGCCGGGATTCTCCGAGCCGGTCGCCCCGCGCTCCTGGGCGCACAGTCCCCGGAGGCTGCGGCAGCGTTGGATGCTGCAGCCGCGGCCTGCGGTGCCGGCCCAGTGCTGCGGGAGGGAGCGGACTGGCGCTGGGCCTGGGACGCGGGCCGCCTCCGGTGGGAGGGATCGGACGGTGTCGTCGTGGGCCCCGTCTCTCCAGGGCTGTCCGGTGCGCATCAGGGAGGCAACGCGGCCCTGGCCATTGCGGCTGCGGTGGAGCTCCTCCCCGGCCTCGTCGGTGCGAAGCTGGATCCTGAGTTGGCCGCACAGGGCCTAGAGGATGCGCATCTCGACGGCCGCTTTCAGCTTGCAAACGTGGGGGGGCGCCGGGTCCTTCTGGACGTGGCTCATAACCCCCACGGTGTGGCGGCCCTGGCCGCGAGCTATCGGGCCCGGTGGGGCGCCTGCCCCGCGGTCCTGGTCGCGCTCAAGGACGATAAAGAGGTCGCCGGTGTCCTGGGGCCCCTGGTCGAACTGGCGCCGCGCCTGGTCTTCTGCCCCCTCCCGGATGTGTCCTGCCACCCGCCGGAGGCCCTGGCTCAGGCTTGTGTGGAGGTAGTTGATGCTGAGATCGTCGGCTCATGGCAGGAGGGGCTCGAGCGCCTCCCGGTCGTGGCGCCCGGGGAGCCTCCGCCCCTGGTGTGCGGTAGCCATTTTCTGGTGGGGATGGTGGTTCGAAAGGCGGGGTGACGTTCGCACGCTCACGTCTGTGATCATGGCATTGACACGCGTGGGGGCGCAGGACTATTCTCCGAGCGGGTGAGGGCTCAGACAGTGCCAAGGAGGAGATGAGATGCGGTACGGGAAGCTCAAGATCTTTGCAGGTTCGTCCCACCCCGCGTTCGCTGAGGCGGTCGCGGCGCATCTGGGGGTCGCCCTGGGGCAGGTCGAGATCCTCAAGTTCTCCAACGAGAACATCATGGTAAAGGTCCTGGAGAACGTCCGGGGCGACGACGTCTTCGTTCTTCAAACCATGGCTCCGCCGGTGAACGAGAACATCATCGAGTCCCTGATCATGCTCGACGCGCTCAAGGGCGCGTCCGCCGCGCGGATAACCGCGGTGCTCCCCTACTTCCCCTACTCGCGCTCCGACAAGAAGGACCAGCCCCGGATCTCCATCACCGCACGCCTCATGGCGGATCTCTATGAGGCAGCGGGCGCCAACAGGGTCCTCACCGCGGACCTCCACGCATCCCAGATCACGGGGTTCTTCCATTGCCCCGTCGATCAGCTCATAGCGGCGCCGGTGATCTGTGACTACTACAAGAAGCGGGACCTGAAGGACTATGTCCTCGTCGCCGGGGACGCGGGCGAGGCCAAGGAGCTGGGCCGCTACGCGAACCGGCTCGATCTGCCCATGGCCATCGTGGACAAGCGCCGCGAGGGCAACGACGAGAAGGCCAAGGCGAAGCACCTCATCGGCGACGTGGACGGCAAGCACGCGCTCCTCATCGACGACGAGGTCGCCACGGGCGGGACCCTCATCGAGGCCATGGAGTTCGTGAAGAGCAGGGGCGCGGTGTCGGTCTCCGCTGCTGCGACCCACGGCGTCCTGAGCAACAGCGCCCACCTCCGCCTCTCCGAGTCCGATCTCGACGAGATCGTGGTCTGCGACACCATCCCGGTGCAGCACAAGAAGACCAGCAAGATGCGCATCCTGAGCCTTGCACCCCTCTTCGCAGAGGCGATCAAAGGCATCCACTACGATCAGTCCATCTCGAGCCTCTTCCGCTAGCCCGACAACCCATGCCCGCCGGAATCTACCTGGATCACGCCGCCACCTCGCCGCCCCTGCCCGAGGTCCTAGAGGCGGTGGACGCGGTCCAGG
>CAZNWW010000523.1:3235-3566 GCA_964576155.1 uncultured Myxococcales bacterium
CTTGGCCGAGGCCCTGCGCCTGCGCCAGCAGCTGGACGCGGTCCAGGGCAGCGCCTGGGCCAACCCCTCGTCACCCCACCGGGCCGGCGCGGACGCGGCCGCGGCCCTGGAGGATGCGCGGCGACGCCTGGCGCGGGTGGCCGGCTGCCTCCCCGAGGAGTTCTTTTTTATGTCGGGTGGCACCGAGGCCGTGAACCTGGCCATCCAGGGGGGTGCCAGGGCCATGCGGCGATCCCGGGTCCTGGTGAGTGCGATCGACCACCCCGCGGCGCTGGAGGCAGTGAAGGTCATCGAGCGTGATGGGATCACCGCAGAGACGATCCCCGTGGAC
>CAZNWW010000524.1:0-3553 GCA_964576155.1 uncultured Myxococcales bacterium
CAACTCCGAGACCCACAGCTACACCCGCGACGGAACCTCAGGCAGCGCCCGAGAACTCAGGGACGGCCCCGCCGCAGAAGGAGGAGCCTCCGGTGAAGGCAACAGCGGCGGTGGAGGTGACGCCCCTCGGCGTCCTCCGGATCCGGGACGACGGGGGCCGATTGCACGACATCCGCAGCGGGGAGATTCTGCATTTACGGCTGAAAGGGAGGGGAGATGTTCCTGGCGATTGACGTGGGCAACACCCATACGGTCTACGGCATCTATGTGGACGACATCCTCGAGCACCAGTTTCGAATGGAGACACGATCTCAGGCGACCCGGGACGAGCTCATGGCCTTCCTCTCGAGTCTCTTCGCCTCCAAGGACCTGCGCCTGGCGGATGTCCAGGGAGTCGGCGTCGCATGCGTGGTTCCGACGCTGCTCTATTCACTGAGTCGCCTCGGGAGGAGTCTCTGGGGCCATGACCCCTTCGTCGTGGATCACGCTGTCGAGGCCGGCCTGACGATCCGTCACTTCCGGCCCGAAGAGGTCGGCGCGGACCGCATCGTCAACGCCTCAGAGGCCTTCTACCGCCTGGGGGCCTCGATCCTCGTGGACTTCGGCACTGCGACTACCTTCGACGTGGTCTCGCCGGACGGGGAGTACCTCGGAGGATGCATCACGCCGGGGGTGACCATCTCCATGGAGGCCCTCTACCAACGCGCGTCCAAGCTCCCCCGGGTCCACGTCACTCGACCCGGGCGCGCCCTGGGACAGAGTACGGTCGAGGCCATGCAGGCTGGGGTCTACTTCGGCTACGCAGCGCTGGTTGACGGACTCGTCAACAGGCTGCAGTCGGAGACGGACTTCCCCTGCCGGGTGGCCGCCACGGGCGGCCTCGCCCAGCTCATCGCGGTGGACTCCGAGACCATCGAGGAGGTCTACCCCAACCTGACCCTGGACGGAATCCACCGTATCTGGAAACAGAACGTCCCCCGATGACAGAAGGCCCCACATCCTTCGAAGAGGAGATGCGCTTCCGCCATCACCTCGCCCACATCCCTGCCGTGACCTTGATCGCGGTGGCCTGCAACGCGGCCCTGTACTTCCTCCTGGCGCACCGGGCCCGGGGCCTCGAGGCCAGCCTCCCCCACCTCCTCCTCATCGCGGGCGCCAAGGTCGATCCGCTGATCCAGGAGGGAGAGCTCTGGCGCCTCCTCGCTGCTGCCTTCCTTCACGGCTCCTTCTGGCACATGACCATGAACGTCCTGGGGATCCTGGCCCTCGGGTGGTACGTCGAGAACGCAGCAGGGCCCTATCTTTACACAGTGATCTACCTCGGTTCCGCCGTGGGCGCGGCGGGGATATCATTCATCTTCGGGGACGTGACCTCGGTGGGCGCCTCCGGGGTCCTCTTCGGCCTCATGGGCGCTACCACGACCTGGACCGTGCGCCACTGGTCGCGCCTGCCCGGCGTACTGCGCACCTACGCGCTCCTCATCCCGGCGGCGGCGGCGGGGGCGAGCCTGTTCTACGGTTGGTCCATTGTCACCGTGGACAGCTGGGCCCACCTCGGAGGATTCATGACCGGCGCTCTTTTAGGGCTCCTGGCGCCTTTCTCACGAGACCGGGACCGAGCCGAATCCCCGTTCACCCTGGCCACGGCCATCATCGGACTGGTCCTGCTGGTATCCACCCTGGCGACCATGGTGGACCGGCTCAATCTCCGCCTGCCTCCTCTGGAGCCTCACCTGAAGGTCCTCGCGTTGGAGGACGGGAAAATCCACACCCCTGCCGGCCTGCTCTGGTTCAGGGGCCGCCTGGACGATACGAACCAATGCATCTCCTCGGCGGACCTCTCTCCAGCAGAGATCCTCGAAGCGGACGGGGTTCTATGCTACACGGATCCGTACTTCACCGCGGTCCTCATCGGGAAGGAGGAGCGGATGGGGCGCGTGCCTATGTACCAGGAGGCCTTCCTGCGAGAGCACGGAGACGATCCACGGACCTTCCGAGCCATGGAGTTCCTGTTCCATGGTCGGGGGAACGGCATGGTGACGGGGATAGCGGTCTTTCGACCGCTCCTGCCCCGCTACGCCCCTCTCTTCCAGGCCCTTGCTGCCGCAGAACCTGCTCAGCAGTGAATTGGGGTTCTGCCGACAGATCCCCAATCTGCACCCTTTGACACCTCCGGACCAAGCCTCCGATACTTGACCTGACCGCCTGCGCCTGAGAGGTGAAAACGGAGGACTGGACCATGAGGAACTTCTGCATCATCACCTTCCTTGCCTTCTCCGTCTCCTGCGGGGGTGGCGTGACGATCGATCCCGTGTTCCCGGACCAGAGCGGCGACCAACAGGACACCGGGCAGGGAAACAGGGGAGACGTGGGCGCCGCAGACCTGCCCGACGGCCCGGACGCCCGAACTCTCGGGGACACGGCCACTTCGGACGTCGGCGAAGATGCCATCGAGGGTTGCGAGGGCGAGGGGTGCCTCGGCGAGCCGTGTCAGGACAACGCCGACTGCCCCTCCGGGTGGTGCGTGGATCACCTGGGTGACTCTGTCTGCACGGTCCCGTGCATCGAGGAGTGCCCGCCGGGATTCTCCTGCAAGGCAGTGGAAGGCTTCGGAGGTGACGTGGTCTACATCTGCGTCTCCGATGCGCCGCATCTCTGCCGCCCCTGCATCACCAGCGAACAATGCTCCGGCGGGACCGGCGGCCAGACATCCTGCCTGGACTACGGCCCCTCCGAGGGGGGTTTCTGCGGTGCGGCCTGCGGTCCTGAGGCGCCCTGCCCCGAGTCCTACCTCTGCGAGGAGATGACGTCGACGGAGGGCCTCACGTCTGAGCAGTGCGTCCCCGAGTCCGGGGAGTGTGTCTGCAGCGCTACGTCTATCGCAGAAGGCCTCTACACGATCTGCCTCGCGTCGGGAGATGAGAGCACCTGCGAAGGGATCCGGATCTGCACCGAGGAGGGCCTCGGCTCCTGCGACGCGCCCAGCCCCGGTCCCGAGATCTGCGACGGCCAGGACAATAACTGCGACGGGGCAGTGGATGAGGACACCTGCGACGACGAAGATCCCTGCACTCAGGACCTCTGTGACGGCGCGGCGGGGTGCCAGCACCTGCCCGCGGCGAATGCCCCCTGCGACGACGGTGACGCCTGCACGGTGAACGATGTCTGCAGCGAGCCGGGCTGCGCCGGAGAGACGTTGTCCTGCGACGACGCCAATCCCTGCACCAATGATGGCTGCGATCCGCTGAGCGGCTGTACCTACGAACCCGCCGACGGACCGTGCGACGACGGGGATCCCTGCACGACGGGGGACACCTGCGCTGACAGCGCCTGCGTAGGGACCGGCCTGAAAGACTGCGGGGACGACAATCCCTGCACCCAGGACCTGTGCCTGCCCGGCGAGGGCTGCGCCTACCAGCCCGCGGACGGCCCCTGCCAGGACGGAAACCCCTGCACCGTGAACGATGCCTGTGACGCCGGGCAATGCCAGGGTAGCGGAATCCTTAGCTGCGATGACGGGAATCCGTGCACGACGGACTTCTGCTCCGAGGAG
>CAZNWW010000525.1:0-3535 GCA_964576155.1 uncultured Myxococcales bacterium
GAACTCGACGCCCGGCCCGCCCCTTCGGGGGAGCAGGTGGTGGTCCTGTCCCCCGGAGACTCCGGGATCCTGCTACATGAAGCCGTGGGTCATGGCCTGGAGGCCGACTTCAACCGCAAGGGCACCTCCAGGTACTCCGGCCGCATCGGCGAGATGGTGGCTTCCGAGCTTTGCACCGTGGTGGACGACGGCACCCTCCCGAAGCTCCGCGGGAGCATTCACGGAGACGACGAAGGCTCCCTCTCCCGGCGCAACATTCTCATCGAGAACGGCAAGCTGGTGGACTACATGCACGACCGCATCAGCTCCCTCCATTACGGCCACGAGCCGCGGGGCAACGGCAGGCGCCAGAGCTACCGGCACCCGCCGGTGCCCCGGATGACCAACACATACATGCTGGGTGGTCCTCATGACCCCGAAGAGATCATCAAGGCCACCAAGAATGGGATCTACTGCAAGACCTTCAGCGGCGGCCAGGTGAAGATCTCCAACGGAGACTTCGTGTTCCAGGTGGTGGAGAGCTACCTCATCGAGGACGGGAAGCTCACCGCGCCCCTGAAGGACGTCATCATCATCGGCAACGGGCCTGACGCGCTGTCCAAGGTCAGCATGGTGGGCAAGGACTTCACCCTCAGTGACGGCCGCTGGACCTGTGGTAAGGCGGGGCAGCGAGTGCCGGTGGGGGTCGGAATCCCCACCACGAAGATCGACGGCATCACCGTGGGAGGGACGGAATGAGCGGTGCGAAGAGCACGAAACACTGGAAAGACCTTGCCGCCGGTCTCTTGAAGTCAGCGGCGGCCGCCAAAGCAGGCCTGGAGGTCCGGTTCTACGAGAGCGGCAACCTCTCTGTGAAGGTCCGCAAAGGTGCCGTGGAAGAGATCCGCCGGACCGGGCCCTTCGGGGCAGGGATGCGGGTGTTCAAGGACGGGCGCTCGGTGAGCGCGGCCACTGCGAAGACCGACGCGGCCAACCTGGACAAGGTCCTGGGCCGACTCCTGGACAACGTGACCCTGGTGGACCCGGACGACGCGAACGGGCTCCCGGAGGATGGCCTGCTCTACAAGGGCGACGGACCGGATCTGCAGCTCCACGACGAGACCGCCGCGGGCCTCACCGTCGAGAAGGCCGTCGAGATGGCCAAGACCTGCGAGCAGGCAGCCTTTGACGCACACGCCGCTATCAAAAACTCCAGCGGCGCCGGGGTAGGCGTCGGCTATGGCAACGGTTGGCTCTTCAACACCAGCGGCCTGGAAGCCTCCGAGGCGATGTCCTCGGTGTCTGTCTGGGCCAGCCCCGTGGCCGAGGACGATCAGGGCAACAAGAAGTCCGAGAGCTGGTGGCATTCAGCCCACCATCTGGCCGACCTCGAGGATGCGGCGGCGGTCGGCCGGGTCGCCGGCACTCGCGCTGCGCGAATGCTCGGCTCAGTCAAGGGCCCCACCGGGAAGTACATGATCCTCTTCACCCCGGAGACGTCCCGAGCCCTGGTCAGCACGCTCTTCAGCTCTGTCTCCGGCACGTCGGTGTACCGGAAGTCCACCTTTCTCGGAGACAAGGAGGGCAAACGCATCGGGTCCGATCTCGTCACCATCATCGACGATCCCCACCGCGTCCGGGGCTCGAGCTCCCGCCTCTACGACGGCGAGGGCGTCGCTTGCAGCCCCTCGACCGTGGTTGGTGGAGGGATGTTGAACTTCTTCCCCTGTGACACCTTCTCAGCGAGGAAACTCGACCGGAGAAGTACCGGGCATTCGGCCCGGGGCCTCGCCGGTACGGGCGGCGTCGGCTCCTCGAACCTATACCTGACCAAGGGTGATAAGTCGCCTGAGGAGCTCATGAAGGAAATGGGGGAAGGCCTCCTGGTCACGAGCTTCATCGGCTTCGGGTTCAACATGGCCACCGGAGATTTTTCACGAGGCGTAGAAGGGTTCTGGATCAAGGACGGTAAGATCGATCACCCCGTCCACGAGATCACCGTCTCCGATAACCTCGGCGCGATATTCGAGGAGGTCATCGGAGTGGGGAACGACCTGGAGTTCCGCAACGGTACGGACAGCCCTTCTCTCTTGATTCGGGAGATGACGGTCTCGGGTTCATGATGGACAATTGACGATGGACGATGGACGATGTGAAGAGGGGACCCGACGCAGTGTTTTGGAGGCGGAACATGCGAATTGCCATGACGGTCGTTTTTGGTCTGTTGGTTTCTTGTGGAGGCGCACAGGTGGCGCTGGAGTCGCCACCGGGCATCGAACAGATGCTGAGGGTGGACGGCGCAGACGTCACCGCCAGCTTCCCTGGATACGACGGTCCGGTCTTCGGGCTGGGCGCGGACGACGGGGCTCACTGGTTCGGGGTCCTCAGCCGGAAGAAAGGAGACGGTCCTGAGCACCTGCTCGTAGGGATCAGCCCCAACCGGGTGTGGTCTGAGCCCTTCGCATTGGAGGCGGGCGACCGTGAGGTGACGCAGCTGGATCTGGTCGGCGCCTGGCTGGGCGATCTTCAGAAGGACGGCGCGCCGGATCTGCTGCTTCATGTCCGGGTAGCGTCTCGTCAGAATGAGACCGGGCGCACCCACGTTCGCGACGTAGCGCGGCTCTTCGGCCTCGGCAAAGAGCTGCGACAGACCTGGCTGGGCACCATCGCGCTGAAGGGCAGCTCGGCCACAGGGTGCAAGCGCTTCGAATACGACTACCGCGCTACGCCTTCCTGGCTGCAAGACAAGACCGGCGGTATCCGGAGCCTCGAGGTGAAGTCAAGGACGATCCTCGAGACCTGCGCGCCGACCCTCGCTGATTGCAAGGGGCCTGTGGTCTGCGGTGTGGAGCGTATTGAGGAATCCGAGATCTTCGTCTGGGACACGGACCTGGGCGCGTTCCGGCCCGAAGACTCGAACGAGGCCCGCTACACAGTTCCGGACATCATCTTCCAATAGTTTCGGGTGATATGACATGTTCCCTAAAGTTATGCTTACACTGTTGCTCGCCCTCTCTCAGTCCGCCCCGGCGACAGCAGCAGACGAAACCTTGAACAAGGTCGAGACCCTCCTCGATACCTGGCGAAACCTGGACAAGGGTCCGACCTGCGTGGCCTTCCGCAAGGTCGCGGGCGGTGACGTGATCGAGGTGGACACCTCGGATCCCGGTCACCCGGAGCCCGTCTTCGGAGCCGCCTCTGCGACCTCCAGGTCCGACAAGTGGTGCAAAAAGTTCCTGCTCCCCATGGTCGACGAAGGTGTCTTCAGATCCAACGCCTTCTGCAAGGCTGACGGACAGAATGTGCGGTGTACCCTCATGACACCGACCTCGATACCAAGGGTCTTGACCTTTGTCGCCCACGAGGGCGGCCTCTGGCTGAAGAGGATCGAGTGGCAGCGCAAGGCCGGACGGCCGATCCCGCTGGACGACGACGACGACCTGCCGATGTAGGCGGCCTCGCGCTCTGCACGGGGTCCTCCCCCCTCCGCCCTGCGGGCACCTCCCCCAACAAGGGGGGAGGGTTGTCCTTGCTGAGCCGAATGTTGGTTACAGCA
>CAZNWW010000526.1:0-3521 GCA_964576155.1 uncultured Myxococcales bacterium
GAAGTTCTTCCGGATGGTGTGGAGGTCCAGGAGGGTCTGGGTCGGATGCTGGTTGGCCCCGTCCCCGGCATTGATCACGGGAACCGACGCAGCCCGGGCCGCCAGGCGTGCCGCCCCCTCCTGTGGATGGCGGATGACTATCACATCCGAATAGCACTCCGCGGTGAGCACCGTGTCCCGCAGGGTCTCGCCCTTCGCCACAGAGGTGCTGCCGGTCTCGGAGAAACCGATGACGCTGCCCCCCAACCGGACCATGGCCGCCTCGAAGGAGAGGCGGGTCCGTGTACTGGGTTCGTAGAACATCACCATGAGCACACGTCCCTTGAGGAGGTTCACCTTGGCCTCCGGTGGTGTCTCGTCCATCTTCGCTGCCAGCGCCAGGAACTCCTGGATTTCGTCCAGGCTCAGATCCGTGGCGGAGATGAGATCCATCTTCATGTCGTCCACTCTCTCCCGATGATCGAATCGATATACGCCGCCGGATCCTCTGCCGAGAGCAGGGACCGGCCAACGATCAGGTTCAGGCGGGCGAGGAACCCGAGGCCCGCGGGATCGCCGCCCTGCTTTCCGTAGCCTGGCGAGTAAAACTCCACGTCCCCTGCACGCTCGACCTCGTTCGCGATGCGGCGCACCGCCTCCGGCTTCGTCAGGGGTACGACGAATGACCGCACGCCGCGCTCGGCAGCGTCTCGATAGATCTGCATGATCCCGTCGTCCAATAGGAAGCCGCCTTCGGAGACCTGGTAGGCCCGGTGAGTCATGAGACCGCCGACGATGACCTTGAGTCCCGCCTCCCGGAGCGCATCCACCCAGGCCGCCAGGGTCGCCGGGCCCGCCTGGGGGAACAGGATCCCCTCGTCGATGCCCGCGTCGGCCAGGGTCCTGGCGAAGAGCGCGCCAGTGTCCGGGATGTCCGTTGCGGCCTTCTGGTGGTCATAGATCACCGGCTTGTCCGACCAGGCTCGAATACGCTCGACTACAGCGGGGAGGCCGTGGGAGAGGCCCAGGGAGAAGCCTACCTTGAACCCGTAGACGCCGGGGTGGCCGCCAATGGCCTCCGCGATGGCGGAGACCCGGTCGAGATCCGTGACGTCCAGGGCGGGGATGACACGCACGTCCATCATGACCTCCCTTCGTAGAAGTAGCGTAATGCGCGGTGCCGAGGATCCCCCTCGGATTTCAGATGGTCGATGAGGTCCGGCAAGGTGATCAGAGACTCCACCCGGAGACCCTCACGGCCGAGGGAGAAGCCCTCCGGCGTCCTGTCCACGCAGACCAGGATCCCCTGGGCGCGCACGCCGAAGGAGTTGTACAGGAGGTCTATGGCCTCGAGCTTGGTGCCCCCACTGCTCATCACGTCGTCGACGATCACGACCCGGTCTTTGGGACCCGGCAGCTCTCCTACGAAGGAGCCGCGCTCGCCGTGGTCTTTGCGCTCCTTGCGGTTGTAGACCGTGGACACGTCCCCGTCGAAAAGGGTGCTCCATCCGATCGAGGCCGCTGTGATGAGGCTGATGCCCTTGTAGGGTGGACCGAAGAGCAGGTTCACGTCGGGGAACTTCTCCCGCAATGCTCGTGCGAGGGCCTCGCCGAGGTACTTGAGGTGTCCGCCGGTGCGCACGTCCCCGAGGTTGATGAAGAAGGGGGATTTGGCCCCGGACTTCAAGGTGAAGTCCCCGAAGCGGAGCGCGCCGCTCTCAACCAGGAACGTTATGAATTCGGATTTGGGTGTCATGGGTATACCTCCCTGCCCCGGGGCTCTCCGGGGAACGTTCCTTCGTGAAAGGCCAGCTCTCCTCTGACCACCGTAGCCGCGACTGTCCAGCCCAGGGGACGGTGCTTGTACGGATTCCAGCGGGCCCTGGTGAACACTTTGCGACGGCTCCCCCGGCGCAGCAGGATGAGATCCATGGGCCCACCTTCCGCCACCCCGGCGGGCACGGTGAGGCCGTAGCAGCGGGCTGCGTTCCGTGCTGCGAGATCGAGGAGGCGTGTTGAGTTGAGGCGCTCGCGGTCAAAGAACGCGAACAGCCAGGGTGCCATCCATTCGATTCCGGCGATCCCCGACGGCGGTTGCGACGAGGTCTTCTCGGCAGGGGAGTGAGGCGCGTGGTCGGAGCCGATGAAGTCGATGGTTCCGTCTTCGATGCCGCGGACGACGGCGGCCCGGTCTTCTCTCCTCCGGATCGGCGGGTTGACCCGAAGGCGGCCCCCCTCACGCGAAGCGGCGGACTGGGTGAAGACCGCGTAGTGGGGGGCCGTCTCGCCCCAGATATCGAAGCCTCGGGCCTTCATCCGCTTCAGCCAGGTCACTTCGTCCGCGGTGGCTATGTGACAGAGGATCACCCTCGGTCGATCTCCCCTGGACAGGCCCTCCAGGCAGTCTTCGATTTTCTGCAACGCGGCGCGCACCGCTTCCCTGGGTCGTACCCGATGGTGGGGCCCGCGCCGGTTCTTCGGGAAGCGCTCCTCGTCCTCTGCGTGGACAGAGATCCGGGGGTAGGTAGCGAAGATCTCCCGGAGCCGTGCCGGGGTGTTCACCGCGGAGTCCGCGGAGGAGCGTGCCATGTAGATCTTGACCGACGCGACGTTGCGAGTATTCAGGAGCTGGTTCTCCGCGGATGCCTGGACATGGAGGCCCCAGTCGACCCGGGATTTCTTCTTGAAGAGGGCCCTCTTCGCTTCGAGCTGCTCATGGGTGCTTGTGGGTGGCCGGTTGTTCGGCATGTCCAGCACGGTGGTCACCCCGCCGGCCAGCGCGGCCCGGGTGCCGCTGGTGATGCCCTCCTTGTAAGCCTGTCCGGGCTCCCTCAGGTGTGTGTGCGGATCGATCAGCCCCGGGAGCACGATACCGTCCTTGTTGCTGATGACGTCCACGGAGTTCGTCACGACCTTGCCGTGGGGCAGGAGACGGATTCCCTCTTCCGTGGAAAGGATCGTCCCGACCTGAGCGCGGCCGTCCGGTCCAAACCACATGGCGTCTTCGATACAGATCATCCTCACTCCCACTCGATGGTGGCAGGCGGCTTGGTTGTGACGTCGTACCACAACATCCCTACGCCCTCGAAGGCACGGGCCTCGTCCTCCATGGACTCCAGGAGATCCCAGTCGATGGGGAAGACGTCCGCGGTCATCGCATCGGTGGAGAGGACGGGGCGCACGACGTAGACCTGTCGGCCCGCCTGATCAAAGAGGGGCAGGGCGATGATGCCGAGCTGCCAGATTTCGTCGAAGTCCGCCATGCCTTCGCGCACCAGCGCGTCCACGAGGCGCAGGCGGTCCGCCTGCGCCTTGTCCGCCCATGTGCGGCCCAGGCGCAAAGACCCGGGGTCACAGGGTCGCGGCGAGAAGACCACTCGGTTCACCGTGGAGTGGGCGTTGACCAGGCGCGCCGCTAAGTTCTTGAGCTCTGACCAATCGGGGCGTGTCCCGGCGTCTCTCCAGAGGAGGGCCGGGTGGGCGTAGGTGCGGGAATCCCCCTGAACCCCCACGCTCCGTACGGGGAGGACTGCGCTCCGGAG
>CAZNWW010000527.1:0-3519 GCA_964576155.1 uncultured Myxococcales bacterium
ACTTCTTCTCCGACACCTTCTCCATCATGTTGGGGGTCGGCGTGATGGCCGTCTTCGTCCCAAGTGTTGGAGCAGTCCTCGACCCTTCCGGGCTGGGCGCTGTTCACAGGTCCAATCACAAGGGGATCGGCATCGGGACCGGCGCCGTCTTCGGCGCTGCAGCCTTCAACTTCTACCTGTAGCGGCGATCTACCGGATCCTGTATGCTCGATCGTCGAGAACTCCCGAATCGGAGGACCCGGATGAGACGATTCCTGCGCCATAGCCACATCTTCGTTGTACTCGTTGCCACCTTCGCGCTCGCCGCCTGTTCAGGCGGCGGTGACGATGGAGACGGTCCCGACGGCAGCGGTGTTGATGTCGTGCAGGCGGACTGCACCGGTGAATGCCTGTCTGGAGAAGATGTGGTCGATCCTGGTGATGGCGTGGACCCCGGGGACGGAGTTCTGCCGTTGGACGTTCAGAGCGATGGTGGCCCAGGACCGGACACAGCGATCCCTGTTTGTGAGCCGCCGGACTGTGACGACGGCGACCCCTGCACCGACGACCAATGCAAGGATGGCTTCGGCTGCCAGCACCTCCCCAACACATGCAACGACGAGAATGCCTGCACCGACGACCTCTGCGACCCCGCCACGGGAGAATGCCTCCACGAAGACGTCGCGTGCGACGATAACAACCTCTGCACCGATGAAGTCTGTGATCCGGCCGCCGGCTGCGTCTACACGCCCATCCAATGCAACGACGGCGACCCCTGTACCTCCAATGGGTGCGCCCCGGAGAGTGGCTGTGTGTTCCAGATTCTCGACTGCGCCGACGGGAATCCATGCACAGATGACTGGTGCGATCCGGTTGCCGGTTGCCAACACCAGGCCGTGGCAGACCCCGAATGCTGCGCCACGAACCAGGACTGCGAGGACGGATCTCCCTGTACCGAGGACGCCTGCGTCGCCGCGTCCTGCGTCCACATCGAGGTTCCGGGGATGATCTGCTGCGACACCGACGCGGACTGCGCCGACTTGAACGACTGCACCGATGACATCTGCATCGAGCAGGTGTGCAACTACTTCGCCGCCGGCGACGGCTGCTGCGAGGAAGCGCTGGACTGTTACGACGAAGACGGCTGCACCCAGGACCTCTGCCAGGACTTCAATTGTGTCCTCGAGCCCATCCCCAACTGCTGCCACGAGGACGAGGACTGTGACGACGGGGAGGCCTGCAGCGAGGACATCTGCAGCATGACCGGTGGAGACTTCGGGTTCTGTCAGAACACCCTGATCCCCGACTGTTGCCATGACAATGTCCTGGAGTGTGATGACGGGGACATCTGCACAACGGATGACTGCCCCGGCATGGGAGAGGTCTGCGAGCATGTGGCGGTGGACGGCTGCTGCAACGCGCCGACCGATTGCGACGACGACGACGGCTGCACCCTGGAGATCTGCCTGAATCATGAGTGCTCCTGGTCCGACATCTGCTGCGAATCCGCTCTGGACTGCGATGACGGGGACGACGTGTGCACCCTCGACGAATGCATCGACAGCTTCTGCATCACCACCCCTACAGGCGCGCCGGGTTGCTGCGAGGTCCCCCTCTTCGAGGACGACTTCACCACGAACAAGGGCTGGATCATGGACGGCGAGTGGGAGCGCGGCCCCGCCATGGAGAGCACCGGATCTGTCTACAACAACGACCCGGGCTTCGATCACACAGGCTCCGGTGACAACTACATCGCCGGGGTCGCCATCGGCGGCCTCGCGGACACGGGCTTGCACGACTACGACTATCTCACCAGCCCCGTGGTCAGCGTGACCTCACCAGGGGCCGTGTACCTCTCCTATTGGAGATGGCTCAACAGCGACTACTCGCCATACATGGTGAACGTCGTCGATGTGTATAACGGCGACGACTGGGTGAATCTCTGGATCACCGGCTCATCCCCCGGCGTCCAGGAGAACGTGTGGACGTTCCACGAGTGGAATGTCACCCCGCACGCCAACCCGGACATGCGGGTGCGCTTCGGCTTCGAGATCGGCAGCGGCGGCGTCTTCTCAATCTCGAGCTGGAACCTGGACGACGTGAAGATCTTCCGAAAGGAGGCCCCGCTCTGCTGCGCGTGGGACACAGACTGCGAGACCGGAGATCCCGGGGCCGAGGCCGCTGTCTGCATGGCCGGGACCTGCTCCTCCGGGGAATGTCAGGTCGACGAGCAATGCGTGGACGAGGATCCCTGCACAGACGACCTCTGCTCCGCGGGGGAATGCGTCAACGAACCCATCGACGGCTGCTGCGCCACAAACGACGACTGCATCGATGGCGACCCGTGCACAGAGGACATTTGCGCCGGCGACGCATGCACGAACCCGCCTGTCCCCGACTGCTGCAGCGAAGACGCCGACTGCGGCGACGGCGACGAGTGCACCACGGATGTCTGCATCGACAGCGTCTGCGCGAACGTCCCCATCGAAGACTGCTGCGTCGAGGACGCGGACTGTGATGACCAGAACCTTTGCACCGTGGACGCCTGCAAAGCCGGCTCCTGCAGCAACCTGGATCTCGTGGACTGCTGCTTGGAAGACATCGAGTGTGATGATGGTGAATCCTGCACCGACGACACCTGCTTTGACAACAAGTGTGTGAACGTCGCTGTGCCCGACTGTTGCGTCGAGGACGTGGAATGTGACGACGATGACGACTGCACTGAGGACGCCTGTGTGGACAACGCATGCGAGAACACGGACATCCCGAACTGTCCTCCGCCGCCGACCTACACCGACGACATTCAGCCGATCTACGCCTCTTATTGCAGCCCGTGCCACACGGATGGCGGGAGCTCCGGTGATACAAGCTTCGGGACCTCCTATTCGGAGGTTCTCGAGAGCTCCTACTACTGCGCGGGGGAATCGGTCGGCGTGTGCACCCTGGTCCGGATTCAGGATGGCTCCATGCCCCCCTTCAACCAGGTTGCACCGACAGTCGAGGAGCAGGCCGTGATCCAGGCATGGATCGACGCCGGACTCCCCGAGTAAAGCTTCGACGCGCTACCGGATCCCGTGCGCTCGATCGTGAAGCTCCTATCTAGCTCCCGACCGCGTCGACCGCCGCGTCCACGATCCGGTCCGCATGCACACAAGCCTGGTTCTCGTCGGGACATTCCACCATGACCCGCAGCACGTTCTCGGTTCCGGAGTAGCGCACCACGGTCCGGCCATCTGCTCCCATCTCCTCCTCGGCAGTGCTGATGGCCTTCGTAACCGTCGGGAGCTCCTCCAGCGGAGGCTTCCGCACCACCGAAACCTTCCTGTGCACCTGGGGGAAGCGATCCATGGTGTCCGCCAGCTCCGAGAGAGGCCGCTCTGCGCGGATCATGGTTGCCAGGACCTGCAGCGCGGAGACCATCCCGTCCCCGGTGCTCGCATGGTCGAGGAAGATCATGTGCCCGGACTGCTCTCCGCCGAACCTGTAGCCATCTGCCCGCATGCGCTCCAGCACGTACCGATCGCCGACCCTTGTACGGAC
>CAZNWW010000528.1:0-3518 GCA_964576155.1 uncultured Myxococcales bacterium
CCGCGTTCGAGCTCTGGAACACCGTGATCGTGCCCTACGTCTTCGACCTCACCCAGGGCTTCGAGCGCAGCTTCATGAAGCAGAGTTCCGACCCGGGGGAGGTGCGTCGGTACTTCGTCCGGATCCCCGAGGGCGCCGCGGCCATGCACGTCCGCATCAATCCGACGGGCGGCTACACCCACACCCGTCTGGAGCTTTTTGATCCTCGGGGCGCCGAGATCAGCGTACTGGAGTCCATGGCGGACTCCCGCCGGGGACGGACCGCGCGGGCCCGAATCTCCGGCGAAGACCTGGCCCCCGGGGTCTGGGAGATCGTGGCCAACACACATTATGAGGCCTCGAAGACCTCTGCCTTCGATATCCACGTGGCCTTCTCGGGCTTCCACTGGGAGATCCCGGAGGTCATCGACTACGAGATGGGCGAGCAGCCCCGGGGCTTCCTCACCCTCCGGTCCACCCTGGACGAGCACTTCCGCGGCCGCGCGGAGGGCGAGGTGTCCGGATTCTGGCGGAAAAAGACTCACTCGATAGAGGGGGACGAGCTCTCCATCCCGATCTCCCTGGACGAGGACACGGAGCTGGTGACCTTCGACCTCCGGATGGACGCGCGGACCTACGCCCGCTTCACCGACGTCGCGGTGACCATCGTCGGCCAGCGCGGCCAGGTGGTGGAGAAGGAGGGCTTCTCCATGCGCAACGCCCGGGTCACGATCCTGGGCCCGGCGGGAGGCGGCACGGCCCGCAGGCTCACCCTCAACATCATCGGCGCCGTCGCCGGGGAGAAGAAGGACCCCTGGGAAGTAGAGGTGGAGGAGCGGATCCGCACCAAAGACCACGCGCCGCTGGAGATCTGGTGCGAAGGCTACACCAACTTCCAGCTCTACCCGGGACAGGAGAAGTCCTGCGAGCTCGAAGTCTCCAAGGTCCCCAGGGCTGCGCCCGAGGGGTACCTCTACGACGGCGAGGTCCGCCTGCGGGACGACACCGGCCGAGGCACCGTGCTCACCTTCCCCCTCCGCTTCCGAATCAACAACTGACATGGACGGCCGCTGTCTGATTCTGGCCTCTGGCAACCCGGGAAAGGCCCGGGAGGTGGAGGCGATCCTGGCCCCCCTCGGCGTCCGGGTCCTGCGGATTGGGAAGCTGATCCCCGGCTTCGACGTGGTGGAGGACGGCGAGACCTTCGCGGCCAACGCCGGAAAGAAGGCCCTTGCCGCGTTCGCTGCTACCGGAGCGGCGGCCCTCGCTGATGACTCGGGGCTCTGCGTCGCTGCCCTGAACGGCGCCCCGGGGGTACGCTCGGCGCGCTTCGGCGGCCCCGGCCTCACGGATAGCGAACGGGCCGAGCGGCTCCTGGAGACGCTTCATGACGCAGCGCGTCCAAGGCGGGCCTGGTTTCAATGTGCGCTAGTGGCCGCGCTCCCTGCGCCCTGGCTTCGGGAGCCCGACGCGCATCCCACCGCGCCGGGTCTCCCCGAGGACCATCGCCTGGTCACTACCGAGGGCCGCCTCGAGGGAGTGATCGGCATCGAACAGCGCGGAGACAAGGGGTTCGGATACGACCCGATCTTCAAACCAACAGGATATGGCGGTTCAACCCTCGCCGAGATAGAAGCCGGCGAGAAGAACCGCATCTCCCACCGCGGCCAGGCCCTGGCCTCCCTCTTCGACCTCCTGATCCCCCCCTCTCAAAAGAACGCCAAGTGACGCGGCGGGAGCCCGCTGTCCGGATGTGCGCTGATATCACCGTCCGGGGTGAACGCGCCGTCGTCCACCCGGAACCGCAGGAGCCGCGGCGCCTTGGGGTTCGCGTCCCCTACCAGGACGAGATCGCCCTTGTCGTCAGCGAGGACGCCGCCGATCCCGAAGGCTGAGCCCGCCTCGTGAACCACCACGTCCTCTCGGTGCCCGTCGAGATCCATGGCCACGAGGCGATCCGGGGTTCCTTCGATCAAGTCCCCGAAGCGCACCCCCAGGAGCCATCGCCCGTCCGCTACCGTGAGGTCGAACGCGAAGGCCCCTCCGGGCGCGTCCACGCCGCTGCGCAGGAGGGTCGGCGTCGGGGGCGACGCGGACAGATCCAGCTCGACGAGGCCCGCGCCGTCGAGCTGGGCGGCGCGTCCTCCATCGAAGAGGCCCGCGCAGGCCACGTAGAGGGCCCCTCGCGTCGGCACGTGGACGAGCCCTGTGCAGTTCTCGACCTCCGGGAGATCCAGGACGAAATCCACCGCGTCCGTCACGGGATCCACTGCAACGAGCCGGCCAGGACCGGCATGCTTGAAATCCTCCGCCAGATGCCCCAGGACCACCCAGACCCTGCCGTTGGCCAGGACCATGCGCTCGGGGCGCGCCAGGAGACCGGGATCGACATGATCACGGAGGGAGATCCGGCCGGTGACCACGGCCGCCTCCGGGTCGATGATCAACAGGTCGTCTCCCCCGTCATGGGGGGCCTGTCCCGGGGGTGGGTTGGCCTCGTAGCGGGTGACATAGACCTTGTCGGGATCGAGCCAGAGTAGGTCGTGGGGGTTGGCCGCGAAGCCTGTCCCTACGGGGATCTGGCGGAGGACCTCGAAGGTAGCGCCGTCCAGCACGGTGACCACGCTGTTCGGGTAGCGATCCAGCAGGAAGAGTTGATGCAGGGGGTTCGGCGCCGCGGGAAGGACGACGTCACCCGAGAGGGCCATGGAGAGCCCCGGCGTCGCTGAACCCGAGTGTATCACCCCCTCGGCCAGGAGGGCCCCGGTGCCGGGCTCGAGGACCGACACCGAGGTGGAGAGGTAGTCGGTCCCCACCACCGCAATCCCCGCGCCCTCCACCTGCCAGTCTCCGGAGCCGGTGCCCACGCCTGCTGTGTGATCGATGCAGCCGACTGCGCCAAGCAGGATGAGCAAGATAACCCTGTGGTGTCTCATAGGATCCCCCAGGTGAGGAGCAGGTGCCAGCTCCGACCGGGGATCGGGTATCCGGCCAGGTCCATGGTCCGCTCGTCCGTGAGGTTCTGCGCGGCCACAGCGAGGGAAATGTCCGGACGTCGCAGGCGGGCGGAGAGGCCCAGCCCCGCTCGGAGCCGATCCCCCACCGCTACAAGGTTGGCGTTGTCGAGGAAGTTCCCGGCGACCCACTCCGTGTCCACGTAGAGGGACAGCTCCCGGACGTGGGGGATCTCCCGGATGTAGGCCTCGGCCCGGGCGTACCACTTGGACGCCGGACGTCCGGGGAGGTCCTTCCCCTCCCGGGCCGCCACCGCGCCGGTGTTCCGCGCGTCCAGGAAAGTCCAGTTCCCCGAGAGGCGCAGGTGGCGGAAGAGATCCGTCCGGATTCCCAGCTCCACGCCCCGGAGCCGCGCCCGGTCCACGTTCTCGGCCACGGCCACGTTCTGCGCGGTTTGCACGAACTGGATCAGATCCTCCACGGAGGAGACGAACCCGAAGGCCTCGACGCGGAGCTTCCAGCCTCGGGGCAGCATGGTGTTGGAATAGACCACGCCGCCGTCCACGCTCCACGCTGTCTCGGAC
>CAZNWW010000529.1:0-3516 GCA_964576155.1 uncultured Myxococcales bacterium
GTGCGGACCTCCTGGCGGATGCGCTCCTCGACCACCACCCGGGACTGGATCCGGATAGCGCCGGTCTTGAGGCGCTTGAACCAAGGGGACCCGCCCTCGAGGATCACCCGAACCGCGTCGAGGGAGGCAGCCTCGTCGTCACCAAAGGCGAGCTCCGCCAGCTCAGCATGGGAGGCCTCGCTCATCCCCTCCTCCACCAGCAGCTCCCAGGTCTCATCCAGGTCTGCCGTCGAGAGCTTCTCGGCCACCAGGTCGCGATACCGCTCCAGGTCCGAGAGGCTCTCGACCTGACCTCGCCTCGCGTTGGAGGAGAAGACCACCCGCTTGACCGACAGCCTCTCCTCGGCACCGTCGGATCCCTGCACGTCGAGGATGCTCCCGGCGGTCGAGAGGACGCGGCGGGGCTCCAGGATCCCGTCTCGCTCGACCCAGACAACGGGCCCGATTTCACGGTCGGCCATGCACGCCTCCGATCCTGTCGATGTGGATCTCCATGCGGTCCCTGAGCCGGGTGTAGCGCACTCCGGTCTCGTCGTTGCGCACCGCCCTCGCCAGAGCCCGCTCGTTGCCCACGAGCACGACGAGACGCCGCCCCCGTGTGAACGCCGTGTAGAGGAGGTTTCGGCGGAGCATCACGTAGTGCTGGGTGTGCATCACCAGAATCACGCCCGGGTACTCGGATCCCTGGGACTTGTGGACCGTGATTGCGTAGGCAAGGACCAGGTCGTCGAGATCATCCGATACGTACCCCACCATCCGGCCCCCGAAGTCCACCGCGATGGTCAGATCTTTCTCGTTCAGGGCACGGATCGTCCCGATGTCTCCGTTGAAGACTTCCTTTTCATAGTTGTTCCGCACCTGCATGACCTTGTCGCCGGAGCGGAACACCTGCTCTCCCTTACGGAGACCCCCCTTACCCGGATTCAGCGCCTCCTGGAGGGCGCGGTTCAGGGAGTCCGCGCCCAGAATCCCGCGGTACATGGGGGTGATCACCTGGACATCCCGGAGCGGATCCAGGTGGAAGACCCCGGGGATCCGCTCCCGGATCAGCTCAACCACCGAATCCCTTGCAGCCTCGGGGTCATCCCTGGCCACGAAGAAGCAGTCCCCGTCCTCCCCGGCCGGCGGGAACGCGGGGCGGGCCCCGGAGAGGATCCGGTGGGAGCTCTGGACGATCTGGCTCTCGGCGGCCTGCCGGTGCACCGTGTTCAGGGTCACCACGGGGAAGCGCCGGGCCTCCACCACGTCCCGCAGGACGCAGCCGGGCCCCACGGACTGGAGCTGAAAGCGGTCCCCCACCAGGACCACACGCCCCTCTTCGGGAATCGCGTCGAGGAGGGCGGTCATCAGGAGGAGATCGATCATGGACACCTCGTCCACGATCACCACATCAGCGAGGACGGGGTTGGCCTCGTCCCGCCCGAAGCCGTTGCTGAAAGGATCGTACTCCAGGAGGCGGTGAATGGTCTTTGCGGGGAAGCCCGTGGCCTCGGACATCCGCTTCGCGGCCCGTCCGGTCGGGGCGCAGAGCGCCACGCTGTCCCCCGACGCACGCAGCGCGTGGATCACCGCCTTCAGGATCGTGGTCTTCCCGGTCCCCGGCCCGCCGGTGATCACCGACAAACCCCGCTGGAGCGCCTGCTCAACCGCTTCCTCCTGCTCTTCGGTGAGCTCCACACCGGCGTGCCGACTGCCCTCCTCGAGGCCCCGGGCTCGGAGCGCCGGGTGCAGTTGGTGGGACCGGGTGGCCAGACGCACCAGGAGCTCGGCGAGGCGGTCCTCGGCCTCGGCGAGGCGCGGCATGTAGATGGCGTCGTCGCCGTCCGCCGCTGGCTGGGAGATCACGAACCCCTTGGTCACGAGCCCTGCGAGGGCCTCCTCCACGAGGACCTGATCCACCTCGAGGAACCCCGTCGTCTGCGTGATGAGGAGCTCCTTCGGCAGGTACACATGCCCCTGAGAGGTCCCCTCTTCCAGGACATGCTGGAGACCGGCCCGAATCCGTACAGGGTCCTCCACGCCGATACCCACGGCGCGGCCCACCCGGTCCGCGGTCATGAACCCGACCCCCCGTATTTCCCGGACCATGCGGTAGGGATTCGCCCGCACGGTGCGCTCCACCTGGTCATCGTATTGCTTGAGAACCTTGAGCGCCGTCCCCGTCGCCAGTCCGAGACCGTAGAGGAAGATCAGGCTCTTGCGCTGTGCGGAGTGGGCGTGCCAGGAGGTCCTGATCTGCGCGGCCCGCTTCTTTCCGATGCCGCGGACCTCGCGCACGCGCCCCGGATCATCTTCGAGGATCTCGAGGGTCTCCACGCCGAATCGATCCACGAGCCGTCGGGCCATCTCCTTGCCGAACCCCTTGATCAATCCGCTGGAGAGGTAGCGCAGGATGCCCTCGGTGGATTCCGGAAGGACGAGCTCGGTCCGCTCCACTGCGAACTGACGGCCGAAGCGCTCGTTCTTGACCCACCCTCCCTCGAGGCGGAGGGTCTGCCCCTCCTCGATGGGCGGCATCGCCCCGACCGCGGTGACCACGCGCCCCGCCTGGTCCGGTTGGATCAGGAGCACCGTGTACCCGTTCTCGGGGTTGTGAAATATTATTCGCTCCACTGCCCCGGTGATCGTCTCGGCCATGGCGCCAAGGATGGCAGAACTCCTGATTGAATTCAAGATGACCTCCCCGCCGGCGAGGCCGCCCGGCGGCCCTTGCATCCGCCCACCCTGGCCTTTATCATTTCACCGGCTGTCAACCATGTATTCGGAGGCGTGCCGTGAAGGGGAAGCGCTGGATTCCACTTGCATTGATTCTGACGATCCTCATCCTCGCCTCGCCCGCAGAGGCAGGCTCGAAGAAAACCCCGAAGTGGAAGGCTTGCTCCGACAAGATCCTGGCCTGCGCCGGTGCTCGAGACGCGACCTGCATCGAGACCTGGGAGGGCAAGCTCTCGGCCCTCGGGAAGAGGGCGGATCCCGGGGTGCGGGCGCTCCTGACCTCGGGTAACGAGGTCGCGGTGGCCGCCGGTCTGCGTGTCCTCCAGGCGGTCGGTGAGCAGCGCACCGCGGACTACGCTGCCGGGCTCCTGGGACAGGACGACTATGACTTCAAGGCCCAGGTGGCCGAGAAGCTCGCCAGTTTCAAGGGCAAGATCGTGGTGGACGCGCTCTCGGGCCTCACGAGCAGCCGGCGTCCCTTCGAACGCGAGAAGGCGGTCGAGGCCTTGGGACACATCGCCGACACCGCCGGGATCGACGCCCTCGTCGCGGCCGCGAAGGACAAGTTCTTCTCTGTGCGTATCAAGGCCTGTGAGGCCATGGGCCGGTTCGACGACAAGCGGGTGCTCGAGGCCCTCGGCGCGGCGCTGGCCTCGGACGGGAACTCCGGCGTTCGGGTTGCGGCGGCCCGGGCCCTGGGCGCGACAAAGGCCGAGGCTGCAGTGCCCCTCTTGATCGTGGGCCTGGAGGACGACTCCTTCACTGTCCAGTCCGCGGCCTACGAGGCCCTCAAGGCTGTCA
>CAZNWW010000530.1:0-3509 GCA_964576155.1 uncultured Myxococcales bacterium
GTCGGGGGGGTGACCCAGACACAGGAGGTCGACGGCGGCCACGGACACTACGGCGTCCAGCAGGAGCGTATCCTCCATTTCGGCCTCGGGCCGGCCTGCGAGGCCGAGGTCACAGTCCGCTGGCCCGATGGACCCCTGACCACCGAGACCTTCACGCTCCCGGCGGGTTACCGGTTCCACTGGCTGCAAGGAGAGATGCCGACGGTCAGTGACTAATTTCCGCGGCCTCGATCAACAGACAGATATCGTCCCCTCCCGGCCCCTCGAAATCACAGAGATCCGGCTCCAGGTTCGGACCGGCGCTGTAGAGGACCCAGCCCCCCTCATCGTCGAGTGACTCCAGCATGTAGGGGACCTCCCAGGGATCGGTGGAGGGATCAGAGCCGCTGTCCCCATGATGGCTCAGGTGCTCCTTGAGGAAGTCCGAGAAATCCTCATCGGTCCAGTTGAGGATACGGTCCGGTTCCTGGAGAACCCTTGAAACAAGGACGACGTCCTTTATGGTGCGCAGGTTCCACATGGCGACCAGCTTGCGGGTGGTCTCGATGGCCTTGGACATCACGCCAGCGCCTTGGGTCATGACCCAGTAGACCGTCGCCAAGACGAGAAAGAAGGACAGAACCCGGACGGCCGATTTCACTTCATACTCCACCAGGAGGGGAGGAACGAAGTGGGGCCCGACACGGGGAGGCGAAGCAGCCGGACGGCGTCATCTGCAGCGCGTAAACCCTCGCCGGGTCCGATCCGACGGAGGACCCGCTGCCCCTCGATGGTGGTGGAACCCTCCGGGGCGGAGTGCTCCAAGGTACCGGACAAGAGGACGGAGACAGTCTGTTCGTCCTCGGAGACGTCAGCGCCGCGCTCGAGGCTGACCTCGGAATAGGACGCGGCCCAGCGTACGCCGTCGGGTCCGAGGCCCCAGAGCGCCGGGCAGTCCTCGTAGGCACCAATTCGTTTCGAGATGGCGCCCATTTCGTCGGGCGATTCCTCGAAGACCAGGAGGAGCGCAATAGCGCGGGTATGCAGGCTCCAACGCCAGCCGGGAATCTGAGGGCGTCCCTGTATCAGCCAACCTGGCTTCGCGGTTGCGACATCGTGCACCATGCCCGAGACTTCGTTGCGCTGGACCGCTGCTTGTCCCGCTACGAGGAGGGCCACCCCCTGGAACGGTGCGCCTGGGATCGGGAAGATGCTCCCGGCGCCGAGGCGGAGCCAGCGGCCGGATGCCGAGAGCTCCTCGGCGGTACCCGGATCGACGCCCAGAGCAGACAGGGCCTCCGGGAGCGCGCCGGTCTCCGGTCCGATCGTTGTGCCTGCGCTGACAGGCGCCAGGGTGCGGACGGATCGGAGCATGAACGAGGCAGCGAGGAAGACCCCGAAGACCGAGACGACACAGAAGAGCAGCGCCAGGTACAGCCCGATGAAGAGACCGAGCACCGATGCCAGCGCGTCGTCAGTTGCGAGAGCATCAGAGAGGAGCGCACCGGTGGTGTCGAGGGCTGCCTGCAGCGCTGGGAAGACCAGGAAAGGCAGCGCGAAACCCGGCCAGGCCATCCAGAGCATCAGGACCAGGAGGAGGCGCCACTCCTCGGCCGACGGAGCCTTCCCCCGAAGGAACCGGGCGACCATGCCCTGCCGCATGTAGTGGAGGGTCCGACCACGCAACCAGCGAATCTCGAGGATCGCCTCGAGGAGCATGGAGCCATCTGACCGGGCAAAGGGGCAGAGGTCGAAGACAAGGGCGAGGAGCGCAGCCTGTCCGGCCACTGCGGCCAGGGGGCCACCTGCAGGGAGGAAAAGCATGGCCCCGGCTGCGACGCCCAGCGCGCAGAGTCCGGACAGCGCAAGCAGTACCTGTCGAGCCCGGGAGAGGTACGCCCCTGCTCGTGGATCCACATCCAGGAAGGGGAGTCCGAGACGCATGCGCAGCCCGAGCCTGCGGGCAGGTCTTCGGCTCACGAAGAGAACGTACCATCGAACGAGACCGCGGAGGGTCATGGACAGACACAACCCTCCGACCGCGGCGCCGGCATAGGCCAACACCGGGGGAAGGCCCGCCTCGCCGGAGATGATCATGGCGTCCAGGAAAAGGAACAGGATCAAAACATGGGCGACGAGGACGAGGAGTCCGAAGACAGGGATTGTCCAGCGCCCGGGATCCCAGGGGGCAGGCGCCGGGACCGTGAGGCTCAGGTCGAGCCCGCGGCCGAGGCCGGAGAGGAGACGATCCAGAACCGTCGGCGTCGCCTCCGCGGCCGGGACCCGGGGCGGTGACCCGGTGAAGGCCTTGAGCATTGAGAGACGTCTCAACAGGCTGGTAAGGCCCCGCGGGTCGAAGCGTCCCGAGATGCGGGCGTCCTCCACGAGGAGCGCGGACACGTCAAGGCTGCCGTCCATCCGCTCCAGGAGCGCGCGCCGGCGCCCGGGGAGCGCGGCGAGGAAGCCACCTCGTGGTCCGAGGAGGATCAGCTCTCCGGAAGGATCATCTCGCAGGTGGATGTCAGCGCGAAGCGCTGGCTTCCAAGCATGAAACTGGATGTCCGACATCGTGCCTCCGGATCAGAATCCTAACAGATACCAGATAGGGGTGCAGCAACCACTCCGGGAATGCTCCTCCCTCCTCGACGGTATTCTGGTATCATACCCTCGGAGGTATTCCCATGATGCGTCATTGCCTCGTTGTACTTCTTCTCGTCATCACACTCCCGGCCTTATCGGGGGAGCCGCCGCTCATCTGTTACACCGAGAAGGACCTGCCGGACAGCATGTCCGGAAAGGAGCGGGATGCGCGCGCTTTCAGGGAGAAGGACGCTGTGGTCAAGAAGCTCTTCAAGGACGCAGGGGTGGAGTTCCCGCCTCGTCAGCTGATGCTGCGGGGCTTCAAGGCTGAGCGTCACCTCGAGGTCTGGGCAGCTACGGCGCGGTCCGGCGCGTTGACTCACGTCGCCACCTACGAGGTCTGCTATGCGTCCGGTGACGCTGGGCCGAAGCGGCGCGAAGGGGATGGCCAGGTACCCGAGGGTTTCTACCACCTGGACTACTTCAACAAGAGGAGCAACTTCCACCTCTCGTTCCGGGTGAACTATCCCAACGCTTCAGACAAGGTCCTCGGCGTCCGCGGCAACCTCGGAAGCGCTATCATGATCCACGGCGACTGTGTCTCCATCGGCTGCCTGGCCATGAGCGATGAGCGCATCGAGGAGCTATGGGTCATGGCCCGCACCATGAACAAGCTGAAGCGGCGCGTCTACGTCCACCTCTTCCCGACCCGATACATCGACGCACTCATCAAGGAAGACTACGACAACAAGCACATCCCGTTCTGGCAGAACATCAAGGAAGGCTACGACATGTTCGAGGCCAAGAAGATCCTGCCAAGCGTCAGCGTGAACCGAAAGGGCACCTACATCTTCGAAGAGGGGAACTGAAAAGTGAACCTGCGACCCGGACATCCCACATCAGACGCTACAACCTTCGATAACACGCTGAAGATGAGTAATGGTGGGCTG
>CAZNWW010000531.1:0-2268 GCA_964576155.1 uncultured Myxococcales bacterium
GTCCTCTACGAGCGGTTCCGCGCCCGGTGGGCTGACAAGCGCCCCGACGTCCAGCGCCTCCTCGTGCCCCATGTCGTGGACCTGCCGCCTCATCTGGCCGCAATCCTGACGGACCGCTGCGGAGTTCTGGGGCGCCTGGGATTCCTGGTGGACCCGTACGGCGGCAACAGCTTCGCCGTGAAGGGGGTCCCGCCGGACCTTCGAAAGCTCGACCCCGAGGCGCTGCTCAACGACGTGGCCGAGCAGATGGCTGAGTCCGGCGTGGACAGCGCGGACAGCCTCGAGGGGAAATGGGAACACGTCCTCGCCACCATGGCCTGCAAGGCGGCCATCAAGGCCAGCGATCCCATCGCACCCGAGGAGGTCCGGAGCCTCCTGGCCCAGATGGAAGAGACCCGGCTGTCGACCTACTGCCCCCATGGACGCCCTGCGGTCGCCCGCTTCTCGGTTGATCAGGTGGGCAGGTGGTTCCACAGATGAGCAGCAAGCGTCCGTTCGTCCTACTGCTCGTAGGACCCACAGCTTCGGGAAAGAGCGCCCTCGCCCTCGATATCGCCGAAGCCGCGGGGGCCGAGATCGTCAACTGCGACGCGCAGCAGGCGTACCGCCACATGGATGTCGGAACGGCTAAACCCTCGCCGGAAGTTCGGGCCCGGATCCCCCATCACTTGTACGACGTCATAGAGCCCGACGAGGAGATCAACGCAGGCCTCTACGCGACCATGGCCGACGCGGCGATCACCGAGATCGCCGAGCGCGGCCGCGTACCCCTGGTTGTCGGCGGCACCGGGCTCTACGTGCGGGCCCTGCTCCATGGCGTCGCGCAGATCCCGAAAATCCCTGAGGAGATCCGCGAACGGGTCCTTCGGACCCTGGAGTTGGATGGTGCGAACGCGCTGCACGCGCGCCTCCGGGACGTAGACCCCGAGGCAGCGGAGCGGCTGCATCCGAACGACACCCAGAGGGTGGGCCGCGCCCTGGAGGTCTTCATCGCGACGGAACGCCCCATCTCCATGTACCAGGAGGCCCACCGCTTCGAGGGCGAACGCTACCCCCACGCTACCTTTGGGATTGATCTGTCACTCGATGTCCTCGTGCATCAGATCCGCAGGCGCGTGAACGGCATGTTCGACGCAGGTCTCCTCGACGAGGCCCAGGCCCTCCTGGACAAGGGCTACCCGAGGGACCTGAGGGCCTTCAAGGCCCTCGGTTACCGGGAAGCCTTCGAGGTCCTCGACGGCGCCATGACCGAGGACGAAGCGAGGGAGCGGATCAAGGTGCTGCACCGGCAGTACGCCAAGCGCCAGTTGACCTGGTTCCGCAAGGAGCAGGTGACATGGTTGGATGGCGGGGACATGGATGCTGCGGTGGCGGCGATGGTCGGCGCTATTCCCAACTGATCGTCCCGGCGCTACCCCCGGAAGATTGCGTAGAAAACACCTGCCGCGATGGCGGAGCCGATGACGCCGGCGACGTTCGGACCCATGGCGTGCATGAGGAGGTGGTTGTCGGGATCCTCCTCGCGGCCGACGTGCTGGACGACTCGGGCGGAGTCGGGCACCGCGGAGACGCCGGCCGCGCCGATGAGCGGGTTGATCTTGTCCTTGAGGAAGAGGTTCATGAACTTCGCGAAGGCGACACCGCCGCCGGTGGCGATTGCGAAGGAGACCGCACCCAGACCGAAGATGAGCACCGACTGCTTCGTCAGGAAGTGGTCAGCCTGCGTCGAGACACCAACCGTCAGGCCGATGAGGATCGTGATGATGTCCACGAACGCAGTCCGCGCGGTCGCAGCGAGGCGGTCCGTGGTGCCGCATTCCTTGAGGAGGTTGCCCAGGAAGAACATACCAAGCAGGGGCAGGGCACCCGGTGCGATGAACAGGGAGACCAAGAGCCCGGCGATGGGGAAGAGGATCTTCTCCCGCCTGGAAACCTCACGGGGATCCTTCATACGAATCAGGCGCTCCTCCCTGGAGGTCAGGAGCTTCATGATCGGAGGTTGGATCACCGGCACGAGGGCCATGTAGGAGTACGCAGCGATAGCGATGGGGCCCAGCAGATGCGGGGCCAGCATCGATGAGATGAAGATCGCCGTGGGACCATCAGCGCCGCCGATGATCCCGATGGACGCTGCCTCAGTGGCGCTGAAACCCAGCAGCAGTGCACCGGCAAAGGTGATGTAGATCCCGATTTGGGCTGCAGCCCCGAGGAGCACCAGGATCGGCTTGGACAGGAGGGACGAGAAGTCGGTCATCGCCCCGATGCCCA
>CAZNWW010000531.1:2278-3506 GCA_964576155.1 uncultured Myxococcales bacterium
TAAGCGGCGGATACACGCCGTAGCGGATCCCGAAGTACAGGATGTTGAGGACCGACATGTCCTCGTAGACGCTTATCCGCATCCCATGGGCCACGGGGATGTTCCCAATGAGGATCCCGAAACCGATGGGCACCAGGAGGAGCGGCTCGAACTTCTTCTTGATCCCCAGGTAGAGGAAGATGCAACCGATCACGAGCATGACCAGGTGGCCCACGGTCAGGTGCGGCCCGAAGCCCGTATTCTGGAGGTACTGGTACAGCAGATCCATCTAGCCCCCCTACGCCGCTTCGTCTGGTGCAATCCGGGTCCGGGAGAAGATGATCTCCTCTCCGTCCACGGTTGCGCGGTTGGTGTATCCAACTGCGAGCAGCGTCACAGTCCGCGAAATTCCATCCACGACAAGGCTGCGGTTCTCGCCAAGCACCAATCCGCCCTTGTCGTAGAGATGCAACGCGAGGGCCGCACCGCTGATGAGCGACGACGGGATCATGTGCACCGGGGTCTCGGGAAGGACGAAGGCTTCGTCTTCCTCGGGCTCGGGTTCAACTGTGGGAGGCCCTTCCGGGGCCGAATCGGGGCCAGAGGCCCCTCCCACATCGGGCTCGGCCTTGGCCTCCAGGGCCGCCGCTCGTCCGTAGAAGATCCATCCCAGGAGGGTCATGAGTCCGAAGAGGATCGCCAGGCCGGCGAAGACCGCACCGAGGCCCGTCATCGAGATGCCCCCGACGCGGGCGTCGCCGAGGTTCGCCCAGCGCCCGAAGTCGCCGCCCTCCTCAGCGATACCGCTCACCGCACCGAGGATGATATGGAGCGCACCCATCAGCCCTCTCCGATCGTGATGAGGACTTCGTCCTTGGCTACGTTCTGGCCAGCCCCGTGGTGCAGCTTGAGGATGGTCCCATCTACGGGAGAGGAGAGGGTGTTCTCCATCTTCATGGCCTCAAGGATCATCAACTTCTGGCCCTTGGTGACCGCATCGCCCTCGGCGACGTCGTAGCGGATCACCACGCCGGGCATGGGCGCCTTCACCGGTGTCCCGGAGATTGGACCCGCGGCAGGGGACGCGGGAGTCGGGGCTGAAGCCCCTCCCACAGGGGAAGCAGCCAGCGGTGCGGCAGCCATGGCGACACCGCCAACGGGCCGGTCACCCACCTGGGCGACCTGGATCTCATAGTGGTCATCGCCTACGGAGATCTGCACGCGCCGGCCGAGCAGATCGAACAAGCGG
>CAZNWW010000532.1:0-3488 GCA_964576155.1 uncultured Myxococcales bacterium
CACGGCCTCCTGGTCGATCCATCGGCCACCACCCGCGTCTTCGCGGGCCTGACCCGTCCCGACGGGAGCGTCTTCCAGTTCGGCGAGACCGCGCTCTACCGCAGCCAGGACAGCGGCGGCACCTGGGAAGCCCTCGGCCCAGCCACCCTGGGCACCACCCTCGTCCCCCTGGCCGTGGACTCCATCGGCCGCCTCTTGCTGGGCGTGGACGAGGCCCTTAACCGGGGTGGCAATTACGGCTCCGGCCCCTGGGCCTTCATCCCGGCTCCACCGGTCGGAAACCCGGTCCAGCTCCACACGATCACCCAGACCCTGATCGATCCGTCCAACGAGTTCTCGTTCTTTGTGCCCGCGGCCAACGGCCTCGCGTATGCGCAGGATCTCGGACAGACCTGGGCGCTCTACGATAACGGGCTCCGCTCCGGGCGCTACAACACCTTGATGGTCACCTCCACGGGGACCCTCCTCGCGGCGGATCCCGACGGCGGTCGCGTCATGCGCTCCACGGACCAGGGCACCAGCTGGGAGCCCGCAGCCTTGAGCCTTGACGGGGAACCCAAGGTTCTGGCGGCCATGGGCGAAGCCGCGGATGGACGTCTGTTCGCGACGACCACCGAAGGCGGCTTGGTAAAGTCTGACAGCGACGGCGCTGACTGGATCCACATCGACCCCGACATCAACCCGCTCCTCACAGCGTGCACCGCAGTCGTCGCCCCTACCCCGGCTGACGGCGGCCAGGGACGTGTTCTAGCGTTCATGAACGGGGTGGGCCTCTGGCTCAACGACAACGGCGCGCTCCCGGGGGTCGAGGTTGCGTGGACACTTTCAGGTCTCGCGGTGCGGGCTGCCACCGATCTGGTCGCCCTCCTGGACTCCTCGACGATCCTCTTCCTGTCCACACCCGGTGACCTGGACTCAGGCACCGCCCGGATCTGGCGGACCGAGGACGCGGGAACCAGCTGGTCCCAGGTAGCCTCGGCCACGGGAGACGCGTTCAAGCTCTTCCCCCACCCCGGCAACGGCAGCTACGCGTTCGCAGGCCTCCTGGGAGACAAGCCGAAGCTGTACGAGACCACAAACTCCGGCGCGTCATGGTCGGCCATGCCGAAGCAGCCGACCTTCGCCAACGTCCGCGGGGACGGAGGACTCCTGTCGGATCCTGATACCCTTGGCGGCCTCTATTCACCCTTGTGGCTCTCCGGCGTCTGGAAGTACGACCCGGTCGCCGAGGAGTGGGCGCTCCTGGAGGGCTCTCCGGAGACTGCGATCTCGCTGGCCGAGGATCCCTCCACCCCCGGGCGAATCCTGGCTGCCGACGGCGCCGAGGCGGTCCTGTGGGCCTCCGACGACGGCGGCGAGACCTGGGCTGTCGAGGAGGACTTCGGCGCGAGCTTCACGCGAATCCGCAAGGTTGTGGGCCGACCCGGGGTTACTGCGGTGCTCCTGGACGGCCTAGCGCCGGGAGAGGGCTCACTCCGTCTCCGGACCAGCGGCGCCTGGTTCCCCGCGGACGACCTGCCCGCAGGAGCGTGGGACCTGGAGACCTACACCCACCCGGAGACGGATCAGACCGTGCTCCTGGCCGCCGGGGAAGGCAGCGGTCTCTTCCGTTCCAACGACATGGGGGTATCCTGGCAGCCCGTCGAGGGTTACCCGGATACCGCGTCCTACGACATCGAGGTCTCGGAGAGCGGAGTGATCCTTGCTACCTCGGAATGCGGCCTCGAAGGTTCGGTCTGGCCTGCCGGGCCGGAGACGACGGCCTGCGGCCTCATCCGCTCCACGGACGACGGTGCTTCGTGGTCACAGGCCCTGTCCCTGGAGCAGAGCTGCACAGCGCTGGTCTTCGACCCGGTCCTCTCAGCGCAGGCCTGGGCGGCCTGCCCTGGGGCCGGTCTCTACCAGACCTCCACCGCAGGCGACAGTTGGCAGAACGTGAGCTCGGATGTGTCCCTGCTCTCCTCCCTGCCCATGGCCTTCTCCGACGTCACCACCTTCGACGGGCGCGTGGCCCTCGGGTCTGCGGTGACCGGGGTCTACATGACCCAGCAAGGCAGCACGACCACCTGGTTGACGGCCGCGGATCAGCGCCCGCAACCACGCCTCGAGGCGATCCGCATCGACGCAGACAAGGCCAACGGAAACCGGATCCTGGTGAGCGCACTTCCGGGTGGCGTCTACCTCACCGAGGACAACGGGACCCACTGGTTCGACGTCGGCGGTGCCCTGGCGCCGCAGGATGAGCTGGGGAAACGGCTCCCGATCAACGCTGCGTTCATCCATTCGGACGGGGTGGAGCCGGCCTTCGGCGACGGCGTCCACCTCTGGGCTGCGGTCGACGGGGCGGGGTTGTGGATGGCCACCCCGGGGCTCTGGACGTGGACCCAGCTCCAATCAGGACTCCCCACCATGAACACGGCGCATCCCTACACCTTGGTGGAGGCTGAGGGCGGACTCCTGGGAGATCTGCGCATCTGGCTCTTTGCGATGGAGGACGTATTCCGCTCAACCAACGGCGGCCTCACCTGGCAGTCCATCGGCGCGGGCCTCCCGCCCGGCCCCTTCCTGGCGTTCGCCCCGCCGGAGGGACCCAACATGTTCGCGTCGGTGAGCGGCCGACAGCTCTTCTGGGCATCCGGCGACGGCGCGGCATGGGCCAAGACCGAGACGATCCGCCCCTTCGGCGCGACCTGGCCTCTATGGTCCAACCGACGGGTGGGCTTCTGGTCCTGGATCTCTGCGTCCAGCGACCTCGGCACCCGGGTGACCCTGTCCGTCGATCCCACCGGGTTGTGGCGTACCGAGGACGGTGGACTGACATGGGACCCCTACGGCCAGGGCCTGCCCGCCGGGGGGACCTACGCGGTGCTCGAGGATCAGGATGCGCCGGGGAGCCTCTTCGTAGGGACCGAGGACGGTCCTTACCTCGCTACCGACGGCGAGGAGTTCTTCCCGATCGGTGAGAACTGGCTGGCGCAATGGGGCCCGCCCGTGGAGCTCTACCAGGATCCGGATCTGCCTGACAGGATCTTCGCCATCACCGAGGGCTCGACCCAGCACGGCATTCCCCAGTACCAGGACGAGGAGACCCTCTACCCCACCCGCGCCTTGCTCCGCACGGACGACCGCGGCGACACCTGGTTCGAGTCCGACGACGGGCTCCCCTCGGACTCCGGCCCCCTCCAGATCCTCGCTGATCCCACCCTCGAAGGGGTCTACTACCTGGCAACGGCAAAGGCCGGGACCCTGCGCTCAAACGACGGAGGCGCCACCTGGTCGCCTTGGAATACGGGCCTCCCAGGCCCCAGGACCGGCGCGTACGGACGGCTGCATGGCCACCCCATGGCGTTCTCGCCGGGCGGCGACCGGCTCCTCCTCGGGACCTCCGGCTTCGGCCTCTTCGAACGAGTCCTGGCCTCTGCCTGCGAAGACTGAAACGTGGGGATTACTCGTCCTTGACGAGGACGCGCCGGACGGCGCAGAGCAGC
>CAZNWW010000533.1:0-3488 GCA_964576155.1 uncultured Myxococcales bacterium
GACGTCGATGCCCCCCTGGATGTCGCCGTTCGCATAGGCCGGTGTGTAGCAGTAGACCATGTAGATGTCCGGGCGGTCCGCCGGCGCGGCCTTGGCGATCTCGGCGAGCACCTGGTGGCAGGATCCGTGGGACGGCGTGAGGTACGAGGATTTATTCTGCAAGGACAGGCCGCTGAGGCCGGAGCTGCTGTTTTTTGGGTAGGTGCCGTCGTAGTTCCAACCCGCGCCCACCGCGTGGACACGGCCGCCCTCGGTGTCGATGTTCCCGCAGAGGCCCTCGAGGGTCTGGACGGCCCGCTCGGTGTTCACGCCGTTGAAGTGCATCACGGCGCCACGATAGCTGATGATCGTGGAGCCGGGGCTGGCCGCGGCGTAGCCCTCGGCGAGCTGGACGATCTTGGCCGCGGGGACCCCGGAGATCTCCTCGGCCCATTCGGGTGTGTACCCGCCCGCCGGCTGGTCGCCGACAGCCCAGTAGGGGTTGAGTTCCGCGTCAGCATCCATCATGTCTGTGATGTACTGCTGCGGGTCCGCCATGACGGCCGCGAGAGCTGCTACCTTGTCCGCGTAGCCGGTGTCATCGATGTTGGTCCAGGTGTTGATGAAGTCCTTGCCCGCCTGGGGCGCCAGGTCATTGGCCAGGATGTGGTTGAGGATGGCCAGCACCACCGCCATGTCGGTGCCCGGCTTGATGGGGAGCCACTCCGTGGACCGCGCCGCGGTGTTGGAGAGGCGGACGTCGAAGGTGTACAGGGGGGTGCCTCCTGCTACGGCCTTCGCCAACCGCTGGCCCAGGGCCAGATGGTTCGTGTGGGTGTTCATCACGTTGCAGCCGAAGTTCAGGATGAAGTTCGACTTCTCGACGTCATTCACGTCGTAGTGGCCGCCCCACACCAACTCCTGGGAGGTCCATTTGGAGGACTCGCAGATCGCTGTGTGGCCCGCGATGGACTTGGTGCCGTATCCATAAAGGAAGTAGCTCTTGATCAGCTTCGAGGCCGAGGCCTTCATGCGCCCGTAATGGAAGAACAGCTTCTTCGGATCCGCGTCACGGGTCGTCTGGAGCTTCTGGCTCAACTCAGCCAGGGCATCCTCCCAGGAGACCCGCTCCCACTCGCCGGCGCCGCGCTCGGTGCCATCGACCCGCCGCAGGGGGAACAGCAAACGATCCGGGTCATAGACCTGGCCCACGCCGCCCTGACCCCGGGAGCAGAGCTTCCCGTTGGTTCGCAGCAGCTTGGGATTGCCTTCGATGTGCTCCAGGCGGCCATCCTCGACGTGGCAGACGATCCCGTCACGGGCCACGCACTGCCAACAGGCCGACGGAATCGAGACGCGCTCTTTGCCGGTCTTGGGTGAGTAGCCCTCGCCGGTCCCGTCCACGATCTCACCGACCAGGACATCCTCGAAGGACACGGGGGTGTAGACATCCTCATGGGTTTCCGGGCCAGTGTCCGGACCCCAGGTGTCGGCTCCTGCGTCACCTTCGATGGTGTCGCCATCGATAGTGTCCGCGCCTGGACCGCCGCCTCCGCCACCATTGCCGCAACGAGCAGCGATACCGGCTACCGCCAGGAACCCGCAGGCCCCGCCCAGCTGACCGATGAACCCTCGGCGTTCATCCGCACCGGGTTCGTTGGTCTCCTGGGTTCCGTCTACGGTATCATCAATGTCGGTCACTCCGATATCCTCGGTGCGGCCGTCGTTGTCTTTGGAGAACTTATCCATGTTTCATCCCTCCGTTCGAAGAGTCTGTTTCGCTGTGGCTTTAAACACCGGGGGTCTGATCCTGCAGACCCGCCTCGAGCTTCGTTTCGGTTCCCTGGGTGTAGGCGTCCTCCACCAGATCGATGTAGAACACCGCCGGACCGGTTCCTATGGCTTCCCAGATCACGGACACGTCTTCACCGGCCTCCGCAATCCGTTTGCTGATCTCGCTGTCCGGGTCATTCAGGTTACCCATGATCCTGGCCTCGGGAGGACAGGTGTTGACGCAAGCGGGGACGATGCCGTTCTCGAGCCTGTGCACACACAGCGTGCACTTGCCGACCGCCTTCGGGTCATCGATCTCGAGGCCCACATCGGCCGGGTCCGCTCCTGCGGCCTTCACGGGGTCGAGGTACCTGGCCTTGTAGGGGCAGTCCTCGACGCACCGGCCGCAACCGACGCAGCGCTCATCGTCCACGAGGACCAGGCCGTCGGGCCGCTGGTAGGTGGCCTTCGCCCAGTACTCGGCGGTATCTCCGTTGGGGAACTCGAGGGAGCCCTTGATCGCATCGGTCGGGCACCTCTGAAGGCAGGGAGCGTTCTTGCAATGGTTGCAGAGCCAGGGGGCGAAGTTGCGCTCCACCGCGGGATAGGTACCACTCTCATGGTATCGTACTCCGTTGCGGAAGACGCCGAGCCGCACATCGTTCTCGGTCTTGCACGCCACGGCGCAAGCATGGCACCCGGTGCAGCGGTTGAGGTCGATGAGGAATCCCCAGCGAACCTCGCTGTCATCCTGGTACGGATAGACCCCTGGGTTGAGGTCGCCATCCTCTGCCTTGGCTACAGGGATTCCTCCGACCCCGCACCCGTAAGGGTTCCAGCTCCCACGATGACGACGGCTGTTCCTTTCAGGAACCCCCGCCGACTCGCCTTGAAACACCCATGATCAGTCTCCGGCTTGTTCTTCTTCTTCATTGTTTCTCCCGAAGATTGATATCGACACGCCCTGATAGAATTGATTTGTGTGAGGAAGAGTTTGGACAAGAGGGGGGAACTGACGAGTTGACGGCCGGAGGTTCCTCCGACCGGGGTGACCTGGTCAGAATTGAAGGAAAGCGTGGCTTTTGTGGTGATATGAGCATCAGCCCCCACACCCTGCTTGTCCAAACGCTGTAAAGCGACTGGGATTCTATAGGAACTCGGGTAGAGCACCATCCGAGGTGGCTGCGGATTCTTCAGGCTCGGATTGAGTGGTTTGCCGCACGGCAGAGAAGAAACTACGGCATGAAGTCCCGCGAAGAGCAGGAAAGTCCGCAGCCCTTATTCGGTCTTGAGCAGGCCGTTGTCGATGGCGAAACGAACCAATTGCGATCGGCTCGTGAGCCCGAGCCGGCTCATGAGGCGGGAGCGGTGGTTCTCGACCGTCCTCACAGAGATGCACAGCTTGTCTCCGACCTCGGAGTTGGTGAAGCCGAGCGTAAGCAGCTTGCACACCTGCACTTCCCGGTCAGAGAGGACGCCGAGCCGGGTATTCGGGGCGGTGGGTCGTCCCAGGAATCCGGACACGACCTGGGCGGTCATTGAAGGGTCTACGTACTGCTGTCCGTTGTGAACGGCCATGATGGCGTTCTCGAGATTTGCGGAGGTCGATTTCTTGAGGACATATCCCTGAACCCCGATCTCGAACATCTCTCGGAGGTAGTACTCGTCCTGGTGCATGGTCACCACGATGATCAGGAGAGAGCGCTTCAGAGCCAGCGCCGCCTCCGCGGTCTCCT
>CAZNWW010000534.1:0-3474 GCA_964576155.1 uncultured Myxococcales bacterium
CTACGCATGTTGAATGAACTCCGATTATTGAGTCCAGGGGAGCCATTATGAGATCAATTCCATTCATTGCCGCGCTGATGCTGCTCCTGGGCTGCTCCGGCGCCGATGAGAAGAAAGGCGACGCCGGGTCCTCGCAGGGCGCCGGAGTCAAGATCCAGACCGCCGGGAAGATGAACAAGGGCGGGAAGGCCCCGGGCGTCGAGGTGGAGCGCGGGGATATGAACGGCGACGGTCGCCCCGACGTCTGGAAGTACACCAAGGAGTTTCCGAACCCCGGCGCGCCGGGCACCACGAAGCCCACGGTGATCAAGAAGGAGGCGGACCTCAACTTCGACGGCAAGAAGGACGTCTTCATCGAGTACGAGGACGAGATCGTCACCCACGAGGCCTTCGACTTCGACTACGACGGGCGCGTGGATCAGGAGAACTTCTATGTCGAGTCGAAGATCAAGGAGAAGCGGGTTTTCGCCCCCGGAACCAACAAGGTCTTCATCTGGAAGTTCTTCGAAGAAGGGACCCTCTCCCGTGTCCGCCAGGACGAGAACGGCGATGGGATCCCCGATCGGTGCGAGGAGTGGTTCAAGGGCCAGCGCCTGGTGCGGAAGGGACGGGACACCAACACGGATGGGGAGTGCGACGACTGGGAGAACGTCCGGTAGCTGCGCATGACCTCCGAACGTAAGAAGGGCCGGACTCCCCGAGATCCGATCCTCCACAACAGCTTGCTCGATCACGTGGAACAAGGGCTCCTCCTGGTTGGAGACGTAGACGGAGAGCGGCGGATCTTCGACGCGAACGCGACCCTCTATCGACTCTTCAGTCTCAGTCCGGAGTCCTTGAAAGGTGAGAAGGAAGAGGCGTTCTGGAACCGGGTGATTCCCCGATGCCACAACCCCCTCTCGGTGCGGGCTGACCTGGTCCGTCTCCACAGCCGCCCCCGGGAGATGCGCCTGGACTTCCTGCGCATCGACGATCCCCAACAGTTGATCCTCGAGCGCTTTACATCACACACGGAGGAGCCCGGGGGTGGGGCGGGCGACGGCGGCCGGATCTGGATGTTCCGGGACGTGACCAAGCAAGAGCAACTCAAGGGCCGCCTCAAACGCAGAGCCGCACTGGAGGAGATGCTGCGGTACCTGGCCACCGAGTTGATCTCTGCGGCGCCTGAGTCGGGCATGGTCTCCGACGCATTGCCTCTGCTATGCCGGGCCGTGGGAGGCATCGGGGCTGTGGTGTGGCTCCTGGACGACCGTCACCGGGCCCTCCCGCGTTACCACTGCAGCTTGGATGCAGAGGGGAAGGCGGAGCCCACCCCGGATCTCTCCCCGGAACTGGTGCGGTCCCTGTTGGACACCCTGGATTCCCCCTGGGATCGGGCTCGGATCCTGCGGCGGGACACGCTGGAGGACAAAGACCTCAAAGACGTGATGACCCTCCGCAATGCGGACGACTGGCTCGTCGCGGTGATCAAGAGCCCCGAACATCTCCTCGGCTTCCTGATCCTGGACTCCAACGAAGAGGTCCCCCTCCGTTGGGGCAGAGACGAGGTCCGGTTCTTCCAGGCCGCGGCCAACATCCTCGCCGCATGGATGCACAAGGAGCAGATGTTCCAAGAGCTCCAGGCGGCCCGGGAGGAGGCCGAGCGTTCCGCCGCGGCCCGCTCTGATTTCATCGCCTTGATCAGTCATGAACTCCGCACTCCCCTGAATCCCCTGGTAGGCTTCACCCAGCTCCTGGAGGATTCCTGCGACTGCGGCGATGAGACCCGCATCGACATGATCCGCCGTGTGCGGGAGTCGTCGACCCGTCTTTTGGAGCTGATGGAAGATCTCCTGACCCTCACCCGCCTGGACGGGCGGCTCGACTCCTGGCGCAAGTATCCGGTGGACATTGTGAGCCTGGTGGATATTGCGAAGGGCATGCTCGAGCGGCTCGTCGAGGACCGGGACCTCGAGATCTCCACGGAGTTGGACGGTGAATCAGGCTTCGTCCAAGTCGATGGAGCCGCGGTCCGCCGGGCCCTGAAGGCGCTCCTGTCCAACGCTGTGCGCTTCACCCCCGATGGCGGCAAGGTGGCCCACCGGGTCAAGATCCACTCGGATGTGATCACATTCGAGGTTGTCGACACCGGCAGCGGCGTAGCAGACGATCGCATCGACGAGCTCTTCTCCCCCTTCGTCCAGGAGCAGCCGCTCCTCACCCGAAAGCACGGCGGCGCCGGCCTGGGTTTAACCCTGGTCAAGCGAATAGCGGACGCGCATTCGGGGACGATCTCGGTGACCAACAACGACGGCGAGGGCTCGACCTTTGTTTTGACCTTGCCCCGCTTCTCCCACGAGGACGAGGAGACGCAGCCGTAGGTTTTTGCTCTGTGGGAGGGCCTTCAGGCCCGACTCCGGGCCATTTGCCATTTGCCATTTGCCATTTAATCCGGTCCAATCCGGGGGTCCAATCCGGGTACATAGGTAACAGAATAGACCGGCGGACTATGACGGCCCTTTCGGATGCCGCCCTGGGCGGGACAAAGAAATTAATGGCAAATGGCAAATGGCAAATGGAAAATGGCCGATTTTAAGATGGCAATTCGACGCTTACGCGAACAGTGGGGGCACGGATTTGACAGATCCACCCGTCCGCGCCCAAACTATTCGACATGCGTCTCTTTCTCCCAACAGGGCTCATCGCAGCCTGCTTGATCGTTCTCACCGCCCCCGACCTTTACGCGGGCGACGATCCCTCCATCCTCCAGCCCTGGAGCGTTACCGACAAGGCCTTCGAGCAGGCACGGTATCTGGAGTTGGAGGGAAAGCATCGGGTCGCGGCGCGGACGGTCGCCGGGCAGTGCATGGGCACCGTGACCCCCCACGCTGCGTACCTGGGCGGGATCCTCTTCGAGCGGGCAGGACGGAAGGACGAGGCGAGGCGGTGTTACACCCGCGCCGCAAACGCGGATCATCCGCTGTCGCCCCGGGCCGCGTGGAGGCTTTATCTCCTGGATCCACCCAGGAACGGCAAGGCCGGGGCCGGCGCCCGCTGGCTGGCCCGGGCCACGTCGCCGGGCCTCGCCGGGCGGGTTGCGTTGGCCCAGGTCCACCAGCTCGTGGGATCGGGACGCAACCGCGCCGCGGCCAGTGTCCTCATCCGCGCTCTCGCCGCGCCGCTTTCGTCGTCGGAGCGTTTGGAGATCCGGTTCCTCCTCGCCCAAGCTCGGTTGGAGTACGGGGATCGGGAGCGGGGACTGGCGCTCCTTACGCGGCTCGCCTGGGAGAGCCATGGCCCGGCGGAGGTGGCTCTTCGCGCCGAAGATCCTGTTGCAGCCCTGGATCTGATAGACCTGCGACGACGGGTCAGGTCCACGCCGAAGGACGCGGCGCCTCGCCGTCCGTCAGGAGACGATCCGGCCTTGTGGACCGCGGACCAGCATTTCTGGGAGGGCTTGGCCCTTCTGCGTCGGCGCCGGAACCGGAGTGCGGC